>JARFPR010000209.1 GCA_029288195.1 Gammaproteobacteria bacterium
GCCTGCAAGACGGTGCCAGCAACCTGGGCGTGATCGATCTGGACACACTGACCACCGGAAAACCGCAACCGGGTCTTGAACAGGGAACGGGGTATTCGCTGTTTCGCATCGGTGATGCCGCGTCAAGCCGCAACCTCGCCGCGGCGATGTACGACGCATTGCGCCTTTGCTCGACTATTTAGACCTCTGGGAAATGCGGTTTTGCTCGGATGTTGCCAAGGCATACGGTCGTCGGGATGCCGGAATTCATGGGGATCAAAAAAAGGCCGGGTCGCCCCGGCCTTTTTTATTTACAGCGAACCCGGTTTTGCTCAGACGAACCACCACCGTTCGGCATTCTTCATGCCGTCCAGTTCCCAGGCGTTCCCGATCTGCTCGGGAAGTCCGAGTTTGTCGTTCACCGCCATCACGTCACTGAGAAACAGCGGCAATATCAGGCCGCCATCGTCGTGCACGATTTGCTGCATTTCGACATAGATTTCACGCCGTTTCTCCGCATTCAGTTCGGCGCGTCCCTGGACGAGCAACTTGTTGAAGCGCTCGTTTTTCCAGTAAGTTTCGTTCCACTTGGCATCCGCCGAGTAAACCTGGGAAAAAATCCAGTTTTCGGTAGGCCGGCCGCTCCAGTAGGAACCACACCAGGGCTTTTTCAACCACACGTCGGCCCAGTAGCCGTCATTGGGTTCGCGTTTAATGTCGATATTGATCCCGGCGGGCTTGGCCGATTCGCGCATCAGCTGCCCGGCGTCCACGGCGCCGGCGAAGGCCGTATCCGCGGCATGGAATGTCACCGACAGGTTCTCCATTTTGGCCTGCTTCAAGTGCCACTTCGCCTTGTCGGGATCGTATTCCCGCTGCGGCAGCTCTTCGGTGGTAGCGCGATACACGTTGGCCGGGCCGATCGGATTGTCGTTGCCGAGTTCACCGTAGCCAAATGCAATCTTGTCGAGCCACTCTTTGCGCTGGATGATCAACTTGAGCGCCATGCGAACATCTTTATTATCGTAGGGCGCCAAATCCGTGCGCATCGGCAGCGTGATCTGCTTGTTTCCCGTGGTCGCGATAACTTTCACGCCCGGCAGCTTGCCAAGCCGGCTCGCGGTTTTTAATTCTACCTTCTGGATGCAGTCTACCGTGTCCGTTCGCAATGCAGTGGTGCGCGCCGATGGATCTTCGAGCCCCAGCGACTCGATTTCATCGAAATGCGCCTTGCCCTCTTTCCAATAGTTGGGATTGCGTTTTGTCAGAGTGCGAATACCGGGTTCGTGATCCGCCAGCGAGTAGCCGCCGGTGCCGATGCCGGATTGCCAGTCTATGCTGCCGTCCCCGTTGGAGGGGCAGACCAGGATGTGATAGTCGCTGAGGATGAACGGAAAGTCGGCATCGCCGCCATTGAGGCTTACTACCACCGTATTCTTCCCGTCCGCCTTGACATTGTCGACGCCGGTGAGGATGCCGGTCGCGGCCGATTTCGAATTTTCACCCAAGTGATGCTGCAGCGAATCGACCACGTCCTGCGAGTCCAGGGTTTTGCCATTGTGGAATTCCACACCCTTGCGAATATTGAAAACCCACTGGGTGGCATCGGCGTTGGCTTCCCAGCTCTCGGCCAGTTCTCCGACCAGTTCACCGCTGGCCGCGACTTCGGTCAGGTTGTTGCGCAACTGGCCGAATTGCACGTTGATCATGTAGGAGTCCAGGATCTGACCCGGGTCCAGAACGTCGCTGGTCGCACCACCGGTGAGCCCCTGCCTGAGCCGGCCACCTTTCTTCGGAGCAGCCCTTGCCGCTTCGCTGTAGAGCATGGGCGCCATCGCTCCCACGCCTATGGCCATCGCCGCGGACAGGAATTTACGGCGGCTCAGGCCGTTTTCCGTAACCAGTCGTTGCAGAAATTTGATTTCGTCGTCTTGTTTCATATGCTCCTCCGATAGGGGTCTTTTTTGTTGCGATACAGGCCGTCAACGGTAATCTGCTTCGCTTTGTCCCGCGATTATAACCCCGAAACCATCATAGATTGAAAGAATATATCTCTTGATATCGATGAGATTGCTCGATGGGGCAGGAATTAAGGTTCAAAAAAAGGGGCGGAGGGATTGTATTTAATCCTCCCGTTCCCTGTTCGAAGTAAGAGATCGGTGACAAATGATTCTAATTCTCATTTGTCACCGACCCCTGTCATTGATAAGGTGACAGTTCACTTAATATCCACATCAGTAAACTGTCACCCGGGTTTTTCGAATAGCGTGGCGTTACAGGAGAGCAACGTGGCAACTACTCCACTATTGGCCGATCTCGAAAGAGCCCTTGAACTCTTGAAACAAGTTGATGAAAGCAAGCTGGACTTCGCCCCTGACCCGAATGTCTCTGCCGACATTCGCGAACTAACGGGTGTGGAGACGTATCCACTAGATTCTCACCTGGCAAATCTACGGGCCAGGATCAAGGCCGTCGTGAAAGCGGGGGATGAGCTGGACCCGCGCGAACCATCCGACTACGTATCGAAGCTCATTGTCGCCTGCGTAAGGCTCGCCCCGCCGAGCGACGATTGAGTTTTGAATTAAGGAATCAGGGTGACAGTTTAATTAGTCAACCTATTCGTTTCCTGGCCCAGAAAACGATAGCGCCAAACAGGAGCAGTGCCAAAACACCGAAGATCAACAGTTTGCTGCCGGATGAGATGCCTTCCACCATGGTTTTTCCGGGTTGCGTTTCGAGGGCTTTTTCGCGTGCCTGGCGCGATCGCTCCAACCCCTGGTAGGTGACGTAGTACTTGTAGATATTGCGCACGTAGGAAGCCGGTTCGCCGCTTACCGCCCGGTACATGCCGATCTCGACATTGCCGAACCAGCGGTTGGGATCGAAACCCAGCCGCCTGGCGCGTTTGCGTGCACGCTGCATGTTGCCCGGGCCGGCATTGTAAGCGGCAAATGAGAACAGCACCCGGTCGAGCGGTGAAATCTCCGGGTCCGAGAAGTAGGTCTCGCGCAGCCAGTGCAGATACTTTATCCCGGCATGAACATTGTTTTCGACCGTTGAAATATCGGGGATGCCAACCGCCTTGTCCGCCGCGGTCGTGGGTAGTAACTGCATCACGCCCACCGCGCCGGCCGGGCTGCGCTTGTTCTGGTCGAAGCGTGATTCCTGATAGGCCTGGGCCGCAATAATTATCCAATCGAATTCATACTGACCGGCATAGCGCTTGATGATTTCGATGGTTTCCGCGTAACGTTGTCGGTTCTCGCCGGAGAGCACGGGTTCCAGCCATCCGGTGTTGCCGAGGTAGCGCTTGCGCAGAATGTTGCCGAGCAGGCTGCCTTTTTTGACGGTCTCGCTGAATGCAGAGATCGATTTCATCAACTGCGGGCTGTCCTTACGAATAGCCCAGGCGATCCGGTTGCCCGAGTGCACCGATATATCGCGGTGAACCTCGATATCTTCGAAAACCTGTTGCCAGAAGTCCGCCTTGTGGCTGTCGACGACGACGGCGTTGAGCACCCCGGCATTGACCATGTCGAGCAGATCGTAGTCCTCGAGATTTTCATCGGCTTCGGTAATCGGAATTGGCTGCTTGCCCTGCGCTTCGCGTGTGGCATTCAGTGCCTGCAGGTGTTCGAAGTAGCTGCTGGATCGACGTACGTAGAGTCCGATTTCGACCAGGTCGTCGAGCGAGGTGATATTTTTTGCTGCGCGCCCGGTTACTACCAGTTCGTCGACGTTTGGGTGTATCGGGGGACCGAAGTCGACCAGCTTCTGCCGTTCGGGCGTGATCGTCAGATTCCCCATTACCAGGTCACCGCGACCTTCGACAAGGCCGGGTATCAGTTCGTCACGACTTACCGGAATCAGCACGATGGTGGGCGAGCGCACGCGCCCGATCTCTTCGGCGAGGTGATCGTCGAACATCTTGCCCAGCTCGGCAACCATACCTTTCTGCTTCGCACCATCGAAGCTAAAGAACAGAGGATTGTGAACGGTGAGGATGCGCAGGAAGCCGCGCTCGGTCATGCCATCGAGATCGCCTCGCCAGGGCTCGTTGGCGTGCGTTAGAATTTCGTCCTGCTCGTCGGTCGCGGCCAACACGACTCCGCCGCTGAATAGTACCGGGAGCAGCGCCAGGAAAGCTAAAGCAGGTCTGGAGAAGCACATGGCAATACAGCATCGCAAGTGCGTTCGGACCCGTCAAGCGCGGCTCGTCCACGGAATTACGATCCGAATCGAAATTCAGGGCTGGGAATACAGTGATAAATTAGCAGCAATAATCCAACAGGTTTATGGATCCCGCGGTCAAGCCGCGGGATGACAAAGATTGTTTTGTCGTCCCGGACCGGGACCGCCGTTTACGCTGCAGTTCAGGATCGTGGCAGCTTGTTTTCCGGGTCCTAGAGCGGCTTGTAACCGACCGACTCTAGCTTCATCGGGAATTGTTCGCCGAGATATTCCATGATCATCTCGCGGCCTTCCTGGCAGTGCTCGCGGGGCAGGTAGCCAAGCCCGATATTTTTATCGAGGCTTGGACCGTAAGCGATACTAGTGATGTAAGAGCGGCGCCCTTTCGCCTCGATCGGAAATCCCCATGTACTTGACCCTCATCAAGGTTGCCCGTTGATTTTGAAGATTTAATAGTAGGTTAATCTAACAGAGGATTAGTCGCTGCAAGTTTGTCATCTGAAACAGACGAATTTAAACCAAATAACATCAGAAAATTTAAGAGGAGAATCATCATGAGCCGTTCACCTAGAATTGCAGCAAGCGGGATTGTCGCCCTGTTAATTGGGGGCCTCGGACTCAGTCAGAGTTATGCCGCCGATGCGGTGCCGCGCGTCGAGTTACTGGCGTCCATGTGCAGCACCTGTCACGGCGCCAATGGTAAAGGCGCCAAGCCCATGCCCAGTATTAACGGCGAGGAACCCGCCGATTTTATCGACCTGATGCAGGCCTTCGCCAGCGGTGAAGAGCCTACCAGTATCATGGATCGCCATGCCCAGGGTTATACCGAGGCCGAGCTAAAGCTGCTCGCCGAATATTTTAGTAAACAATAATTGAGGAGAAAGACAATGAAAGCATATGATCGCAGAGACTTTCTCAAGGTAATCGGAGCCGCTGGCGCGGTAACCGGGCTGGGTAGCCTGGTTTGGCCAATGGAAGCCCTGGCCGCAGCCAGCGGTAAAGTGGTTGTCGTCGGTGGCGGTTTCGGTGGCGCGACTTGCGCACGCTACTTAAAGCGCTGGGGGCCCAAGCTCGAGGTTACCCTGGTCGAGCGCGATACCAGCTATATCACTTGCCCTTTTTCCAACGAGGTGCTCTCGGGTAGCCTGGACATCAGCAAGATTACCCACGACTACAGTAATATCGTCGCCCAGGGTATCAAGGTGGTGCACGACGAGGTCACCGCTATCGATGCCGGCGGTAAATCGATCAGCCTCGGCAATGGCGGTTCGATGAAATTTGACAAGCTGGTCGTATCGCCGGGGATCGCGTTCAAGTGGGGTGCGATTGAGAATGACCAGGTGGCGGTGCAACAGGCAATGCCACACTCGTGGAAAGCCGGCGAGCAGACACTGTTGCTGAGAAAACAGCTGCAGGCCATGCGCGACGGGGGCACCGTCATCATCGTGCCGCCGAAGAAGCCGTTCCGCTGTCCACCCGGGCCCTACGAGCGCGCCAGCCTGATTGCGCACTACCTCAAGTGGAACAAGCCGAAGTCTAAAATTCTGATTCTCGATGCCAACCCGACCCATTCCAAGCAGGCCGCGTTTCACGAGGGCTGGAAAAAGGAATACGGCAACATGATCGAATGGATCAAGGATACCGACGGTGGCGTCGTCACCAGCGCGGATCCGGCCAACATGACCCTGCGCAATGATTTTGGGGACGAATACAAGGGTGATGTAATCAACCTGATCCCCTATCAAAAAGCGGGCGAACTGGTCGAAACCGCTGGACTGACCAACAAGGATGGCTGGTGCACGGTCGATATGGGCACTTTTGAATCGGCCGAGGCCAAGGATGTACATATCATCGGTGACGCCTGTGTTGCCGGCGCCATGCCTAAATCGGGCCACTCCGCCGCGTCGCAGGCGAAAAATTGTGCTGCTGTGATCGTTTCCATGCTCGCCGGAGACACACCGCCCGAACCGACCTATGCCAACACCTGTTACAGCCTGATCGGACCCAAGTACGGTATTTCGGTGGCCGCAGTTTACCGCCTCAAAGACGGGGTCATCGTTAAGGTTTCCGGTGGCGTCAGTAAAGTGGGTAACAAGGATCGGGTACATGAGAACGAGGCCAAGTATGCCCGCGGTTGGTACAAGTCAATCACCTCCGACGTGTTCGGTTGAGCCGATCGATATCTGGTAATGAGATGGGTTGCGTTCGCGCCACCCCGTTTGATTAAGAAGTTAATGGACCGATGAGAAGACGAACTTTATTGCAAAACCTATCTGCGGTTGCAGCTACCTGGGTGGCCGGCGGTGGCGGTATGTTTTATTCGATGCTGGCGAACGCAGCGTCCAGGCCGGACGCTGCGTTTCTGGCCAAGGATGTCGACACGGCGATGATGGAGGTGCTGGGTACCCGGGAAGCCACCGCCAGCGATCAAATTAAGCTCGATGCCCCGCTGCAGGCGGAAAACGGCGCGGTGGTTCCAATCGAGGTATCGACCACCCTGCCGTCTCCCGAATCGATCGTCGTGGTGGTGCCCAATAATCCGACACCGTTGTTGAGCGTCATCGAGGCCACGCCACGTAGCGGCAACTACTTCAGAATGCGAATCAAAATGGCGGGTACCGATAACGTGATGGTATATGTCAAATCAGGCGGCCAGTGGTACGTCACCTCGCAGGAAGTACGAGTTGCGATCGGCGGCTGTGGTGGTTGATGCATTGATTTTGCTGAGGAATTTGCACAATGGCGAAAAGACGTACAAGGCTCAAAGCGGAAATAATGGACAACGGTATCCGCGCGACCTGTTTAATCAAGCATCCGATGGAAACGGGCAATCGGCTTGATTCTGACGGCAACAAGATCCCGATTCACTACATCAAGTACGTGAAGTTTTCGATCAACGGCGAGCATGTCGGCACGCTCAACCTCGGCCCCGGGGTATCGGCAGATCCTTATCTATCGTTCGATATCGCCGACGTCAAGGTGGGTGATACGCTCGCTTTGCAGTGGGAAGACAACAAGGGCGAATCGGACACCGCGGAACGCGTCGTCAAGTAGGCGTTTTAGCGTTTACTGAGGGGACCATAGAGTTATGCGTGAATCGGGACTTTTGGTTATTTTGCTGGCGTTTATTATCCACCCCGGAAGCGGGTTTGCTCAGCAAGTCACGGATTTGCCGGACAGCGTGGCGGCGGAACTCGAACCCAATTACAAGGACGGCCCGCGCCTGATCCAGGATTTGTCCGAAACGGCACAAAAAATCCGCCGCCAGCAATTGATGCGGCAATCGAATCGCGTCATGCCGCCGGTGCCGCCGGCGCAGAAAAAGGCGCTTTACGACATGATGACCCCCATGAGCAACATGTCGATGCGCGATCTGTTCAATTTCATGACGGCCAAGATCAAGGCCGATCCGGAGTTGACGTTCGACGACGTTGTCGAGGCGATGGAACTCAAGGCCAACGAGGTCAATTTCAAAAAAGTCGGGCACAACGAATTCTGGAAAGACGTCAGCGCCGTTTCCGGCTTGCCGACGCTACGGATCGAGATCCTCCAGTTCTGCGATGCCGTTGTCGGCCGCCGCATGCTCGACTTCAGCCCGGAATTTTCCATTTTCATTCCCTGCCGGATTACCGTCATGGAAGATGCCACCGGCGAAATCTGGTTGATGACGCTGGACTGGGACGTCAGCTGGCTGGCGCGTGCCTGGCAGCCTGGATCCCGGCTGGATCCGGGGCTGGTCAAGGATGCAATCCGTATCCGCGATGCGATGACCCAAATCATGCAGGCCGGCGCCTCCGGAGACTGGTAAAGCGGGCATGATCGCGGTTTGAGTTACCGCCTCGACGTAATGCCATTATGATTTTTAATTTATTTGAAAGGTGACAGCTTGCAGACACCGGCTTTTCATCGCTCGCTAGCCTATTGCATGGGTGTCCTGTTACTCGCCACATTGGCTTTTGCGGCCCGTGCCGAAATCCATTCAACCCTTGAAATCAACGACGAAATCGAAATCGATATTGTCACATTCGGCGAACCGGCGAAGACCGGCATTATCTGGTTTGCCTGCAGACAGGGGGAGGATGCGATCGAGTTCGAAACCGCAAGAAGACTGGTAAGCAGGGGGTATCAGATTTATTTCCCCGATATGTTGAGTGCACATTTCCTGTCGTCCCTGCCGTCGAATATCGCGCGGATTCCGGCTGCCGAGGTTGTCACCGTGATCAGGCATATCATCGATACCTCGACTGCCGAGCGATTGTTTCTGCTGGCCGGCGCGCGCGCCGCGGTGCCAGTAATTCGCGGCCTGGCCGATAAAAATTTGCAGCAAATGGACTCGAAACTGAAAGGCGCATTATTGATCACTCCCCGAATTTACAAAACCGCGCCCGATCCCGGCTCCGAACCGGTTTATATCGATGAAACCGGATTGTCGGTCCACCCGATTCTGGTACTGGAAGGCGAACGTACCCCTAACCGTTGGGGATTACCGCACTTGGCGGCAACGCTTAAGAAATCAGGCAGCCGGGTGCAAACCGATTTAATTAACGGAGTGCGCGGCTACTTTTATCTGCGCGACAACCAAACCCCGACCGAGATGGAAATGACCCGCCAACTCGATACATTGATTCATGATAATTTGCAGAAACTCGGAGCAATTTGAGAATGGGTATCTACCGCCACCTGATATTTTGCCTGGCGCTGATTTTAATCGGTCAGCAGGCGCAGGCTGTTGCGGGTCAGTTAAAAGAATATTGGGGTAACATGACGTCACCCCGGATTGAATTACCTGATTTACAGGGCCGGCAACATTCACTGACCGACTATCGCGGCAACGTCGTGCTGGTACAGTTCTGGGCTACTTATTGCACGCCCTGTCGTACCGAAATGCCGACCATGAATCGGTTGATTAAAAAGATGCAAGGCAAGCCGTTCAAAATCGTCACCGTCAACATGGCCGAATCATCTGAACAGGTGCGTCAGTTTTTACAGGAAGTGCCGGTCGACTTTCCGGTGCTTATGGATAGCGATGGCAGCACCCTGAACCGATGGAAGGTTTTTGCCGCACCGGCAAATTTTATTCTCGACAAACGGGGTAAAATCATCTTCACGCTGTACGGAGCAATCGAATGGGATTCGGACGAAATGGTTGGTCGGTTAAACGCGCTGAGCGAAGAATAAATTCATCCGGCAGGCTCAACTAACCGAGGCATAGAAATTCAGCAGTGCCTCGATGTCCTCCTGATTCAGCTTCCTCAACCGGGTTGACATACGCCGTGACACGAGGCGTTTGCCGCTCAGAATATTTTTGATCTGCAGCCTCAGGTATGGCATCCATTGCCCGGCGAGGATGGGCGCGTCATCTCCAGGTTTGGTACCGTTTTGCAGGTGACATTGCTCGCATTGGCGCTCGTGTAAAATAGCGCCGCGACTGGCAAGAACCGGATCAAACTTCTGACGTATTGGAATATACGGCCGCTCCGAAAAATATCTCGCCAGCGCTTCGACCTCCGCGTCGCTCAACTGCCGCGCAATGTTGATCATAACGGTTTCGGGCTCGCCGGGGCGCTGAAATTCAATTGCGATACGTCTGTTTTCACGATACTCGTCCATGGTGTAGCGAAATCCCTCGTAGGATAAACCGGAGATACTCGGGAAAATAGGTAAGCCGCTGTTGCCATCCTTCCCATGGCAGATCTCGCAGCGGTTGACCAGGTCGTCAAGGTCTTCGGCCGACCCTGGAGTACTAAATAGTGCAAGGCAGGCGGATAATAGATAAACGAGAACACGGTGCATGATCCGGACCACAACCATCTCTTATTACACTTGTCATGTTTAAGTCCGATATTAATGAAAACTTGCCGGTACGGATTGATATATCTCAATTCGAGTCTTTTTACTTTGGATCTGGTTCCGAAAACCAGGAATGAAGCATGCGCCTGTCAGGCTATCGCGAATATTTCTGCCCGTAGGCCGAGGCGAACGGGTGCTACTTTATTGTGTGGGCATCGGCAGCGGCATCGGGGCGCCGGGCATCATGCCCCATGGCCAGCTGTGCATGCCCGGTAGTGGGTCACCCGGATTGAGGCCGTACTTCTCTTCGACCGCGCGCTGCCAATATTCGGCGGTTTTCGGATCTGTCATCGACGCCATCATGTCGTTGTAGGCTTCCGGGTTAGCCATCGTCATCGGATTCATCATCGCCGACATGTAGGGGCCGAAGACTTGCTGATAGCGACCCACGTCCTCGTTGTCATGACAGGCTGCGCAGCTGCTGATCGGATTGGCCCAGATGCGCGGATCCATCGACATCGTCATCATCATGGCCCAGGAGTTAGGGTCCATCGTTTTGGCTATGGCTTTGGCGGCCCGGTTTACGTCGTCGGTACCGGATGTTGCCTGCTGGTCCTGCGCCTGCAGCGGATTGCTGGCGAACACCGCTACAAACAGCGCCAAAAGTAAACCACCGGGTAAAATCATTCTCTGCGCTGCACGAAACCATTGGTTAAACCTGATCATGGTGAAGCCCATCACTGTGAATTGTGGATGATATAGTCGACTGCGGCTCTCACCTGATCGTCGGTGAGGTTCCAGTTGCCGCCGCGCGCCGGCATGCGTTTGCCGGAACCGCCGGTCCAGCCGTTAATCGCGTGCCGATACAAAATCGTCCTGCCGCTATCGATACGATCCTTCCAGGCATTCTTATCACCGATTCGCGGTGCGCCACCAACGCCCGGCCAGTGGCAAACCGTACAGGTGCGATTGAATACGGTCCAGCCTTCTTTCAATCGTTCGGTCGAGGGTTGCTCGTCGGCAAATGCCGACCCTGTTAACAGCGCCAGGCCGGCGCTGAGCCCAAGTAAACACGTGCGTAAATGATGGTTCATGCGTCTTCTCGCTGCCTTATCCCCAATGTTGCAATGGCTCGCCTCGATATGCCGATTTGATTACTGGCCGGATTCCGGTTGGGCCTGCGATCGCGGCATGTAGGTCGACGGATCGAAGGGGTTAAAAAATGACTGCCCCTGGGTTGCCTGACCGGGTGTCTGTCCCGGTTGCATCATCTGGGTCCAGGCGTTGGGGTCAAACCAATTGAGCGCCGGCGCCTGTGCCGTTGTTGGGAACGTGTAAGCAGCCGGATTCATCCATTGCATGTAAGTTGTGGGATTCATGTACATCGCGTAATTCCCGGGATTCATCCATTGCATATAGGTCGAGGGATTCATGAAGGTCATGTACTCCATCGGATTCATCATCGCCATATAGGTCGAGGGATTCATAAAGGTCATGTAAGACGCCGGGTTCATCCAGCTCATCCAGTTGTTGGGATTGGCGAATTGCATGTAGAACTGCGGCGACATGAATTGCCCATAGGTCGCCGGGTTCATAAAGGCGCCATAGGTGCTGGGGCGCATGAAAGCCGACCACCCACCTGGTGTTGCCAAATTCAGCTGTAACGGAGCACCCGGCATTGCAGGCATTCCCGTCATACCCGGCATTGTCGTCGCACCCGGCATCGCCATCCAGGTCGACGGATCGAACCAGTTGGGGACAGCGGGCTGGGCCTGGGCCGAGGTCGTACCCACAGATGAGGTAATGTACAAAGATGTTATCGGCGGTGCCGCCCACATCAAGGCAATCAATGCGAGGGCTGTAAACGTTTTCCTGATCATGGGAACCTCCGGCAAAGCCTCAAATGACGCTGTCTTAATCAACATCGCCGCTATCGATAGTCAATCACTTTAATCCGTCTTGGCTGCCAGGTAAATACCCCACAGGTTATATGGTTTCTTAACAACTGGGTTTCGATTGGATAGCGCGCAGACATAATCGCTGGTTTAACGGTGGTGAATCGAAAATCCAGCTATTGAATAATCGTATACCTTCAGTTTTATTGATCAAGGTCAACTGACAGGTAGTAAATTTTTTTAAAGTTAAAACTGAAGTGGTTTTGATAAAAAATTGCTCCAAAAATAATTCATTCTCAACCGGAGGAATCGTTAATGGAAATCAAACAGATTGCCAGCTGGCTACTTGCATTGACATTTATAGCCTGTTCCCAACTCAGCTATGCAGATGAAATTTCGTCGATCGCACGCGGGGGACAGTTGTACGATAAATGGTACGCGGTTATTGGCGCAGCCAAGCCGGATGGCACACACCCGGCCTGGCCCGCATCCAATACCAAAAAGAAGGGCGCCACGACCCATCGCTGCAAATCCTGTCACGGTTGGGATTTAATGGGTAAGGACGGTGCCTATGCATC
>JARFPR010000268.1 GCA_029288195.1 Gammaproteobacteria bacterium
CCCAGGTCCTGGTTGTGGCTATAGAGTATTAGCTTGTGGCGGGCGTGGAAGTCGGTTAATGCCGCCCAGTCGAGGCCCGCGTCGATCATTTTATGCCAGCGCTGGTAGATGAAAACTCGTTTGACAAAGCTTTCGCGCAACACCGGATCGCCGAGACGACCCTCTTCCTCGACGGGCAGTTGCGGGAAGTTCTGCATCAGGGTTTCGGTATAGAGGCCGCTGCCGCTGCGTTGTGGCTGGTCTTTGTGGTAAACCTTTACGCGCTCCATGCCGCAGCTGGGCGAATCTTTCTTGACGATGTAGCCGAAAATCTTTTGTTGCCAGGATACCTGGTCATGGGAAATCTGGATCAGCGCCTGGGTAACGTTCATTTCGGTATTCTTGTTGCCAATCGCCTCGGTCTTGCCCCCAATATCTACCAGGCGAATGGTTTCCCTGGGGACGCCGAGCCCAATCGCCATTTCGGGGCAAAATGGACGGAAACTGAAGTACTGACCCAGGGTATCGAGGATGTAGCGGTTTTGTTTATGGCCGCCATCGAAGCGAACCTTTTCTCCGATCAGGCAGCTGCTAATCCCTAGTGGAATTTTTTCATGCCCGTCAGCGACGGGCATGGGAAACTGCAGTTGGTTGGGACCTGGGATCAGGCATAGCCGCGACGGATGAACGGGTTAAGCAATCGATGCAGGAATCCGGTGAACTGAATCGGACCCTCGGTGACCGCGAGGCAAATGCATTCGCGATCCTGGGTGGCGACAGGCGTGTGTTGGTCGTTTTCGTCTCTGACGAGGAAATCACCCTGACCATAGAGGCCGGATTCATCGGAAAAGCTACCCTCGAGAATTACCGTGTACTCGTCACCCATGTGGGTGTGCGTGGTCGCGGAACCACCGGGTTTGATTTTCAGCAATTCAACCCTGGCGCCATTGCTGTCGCGGCACAACTCGGCGCTGTGAATATCGGCAGAGACGCGCTTCCAGTCCAGGTCATCGTAACTCTTGTCGATAAACTGATGCAGGCAACGCGGTACCCGGGAATCGATCTCACGCGGTTGTTCTTGCGCAATATCCTGCGGCAATGAATCGAGCATGCCAAGCAGCTTGTTCTTAAGCTCGTCTGAAACCTTAGAGGGCTTCAGTTGCTGCATCAGTTCACTGCCGACATGGTTTAGTTGTTGCAACTTCTGCCCACAACTTTGGCAATGTTCCAGGTGTGCAGAGATACATAATGCCTGGCTCAACGGCAAGCTACCCGCAGAGTAGGCGGCCAGTAATTCATCATCGGGATGGTTGTTTGATTTATCCATGGTTACCTCGTTACCAGTACTTCAAGTTTCTTCAGCGCCAGGCGTACACGGGATTTAACCGTGCCCAGTGGCAGCTTCAACTCGTCGCTGGTTTGTTGGTGGCTTTTTCCCTCCAGATAGACCTTGGTTAATATTTCTGATTGTTCTTTTGGCAGTTGTTCCAATCCTGCTCGTATGCTTTGCTGGACCCGACTTTGCTGTACCATTTGAAATGGCCCCGGGCCCTCGTCTTCAATTTCGTTGAAGATGTCGGTTGGATCTATTTCGGTCGCGTAACGACTGTTGCGTCGCAGGTAATCGATGCGACAGTTTCGTGCCAGTGTAAAAATCCAGGTATTCAGGTTGGCAAGCCTCGCATTGTACTTTGCGGCCTTGAGCCAGACCCGGGTCATGACTTCCTGCACCAAGTCGTCTGCGACCAGGTCTGCGCCTGGTTCACGCGCGAGACTGTAAGCACGGATGAGAGGCGTGTAGTGATCAAACAGTTCGGCGAACGCCGACTTGTCGCGCTTTTCAGCAACGCGACCAATGCATGCGCTCAAATGCGCAAGCTTGTCACTTTTTGCTGTCGTGTTTGCCATGAGGGCCATTATATATGCTCAATATCCGGTTAATAGTCTTAATTACGCAACAGCGACGATACTGGATCACTGATTGATCCATTTCTTTATCGTGGGCGTATAAGACCCCCAACAACCTTTATCTTGAGCGAGAGCGATCTAATTGAATGAATACTGACACTCCCATAATCGAACAGTTCAAGGACTATTTCAGGGTCCTGCACCAGTCCGACCTGAGCCAATTGCGCAAGCTCTATTCTGATCGCATTGTTTTCAAGGACCCGGTTCATCAAATCAGGGGCCTGGTTGAACTCGAGGACTACTTCACTTCGATGTGTGCCGATCTCAGCGATTGCCGCTTCGAGTATCTCGACGAACTCACCAATGACGGCGCCGCCTACATCAAGTGGATGATGCACTTCAAACATCCGAAACTGGGCAATCGCCTCATCAGTGTGCGCGGTGTCAGCCATCTTCAGATCAGCGACAAGATTGAATTCCACGAGGACTTCTATGACATGGGTGCCATGCTTTACGAACAACTGCCGTTGCTTGGCAATGTCACGCGTTGGCTTAAATTGCGCCTGGTGAGCTAGCATTATGAACGCTAAAACTTCCAGGGTGATCTGGATTACCGGTGCCAGTAGCGGCCTTGGCAGGAGCCTGGCGCTGCAGCTTGCCGACCAGGGTAACCGTGTGATTGCCTCGGCCCGTAACCAGGCAGAGCTCGACAAGCTCGCTGCGCAGAACACAAACATTGTCGCCTTGCCTTGCGATATTACCGATGAAGAAGCAATGGAAGCGCTGCGCCCGCTCCTCGTTGAAATCTCACCGACACTCGACCAGGTGATACTGAACGCCGGAAACTGTGAGTATCTCGATTTTCCTGATCCCGACTGGTCGGCAGTGCGCCGTGTCATGGAAGTCAACTTTTTTGGCACGCTCAACTGCGTCAAGCTTGCATTGCCGTTATTAAGAAAAAGTAATAGCGATCGTCCCCACGTGGTAGCAGTGGTTTCGCAGGTGACTGCCGCGCCATTCCCGAGGGCAGAGGCCTATGGGGCTTCGAAGGCTGCGATGCGTTATTTCTTCGATAGTTTGCGCATGGACCTGGCCGCCGATGACATCGATGTGACGGTGGTTAACCCCGGCTTTGTCGATACCCCGCTGACGCGCAAGAATGATTTTCCGATGCCGTTCCTGATGCAGGTGGATGAGGCAGCAGAGCGCATCGTTAAAAATATTGCAGCAAGGCCCAGGCAATATAGTTTTCCGCTGCGACTCTCAGCCTTGTTATCGCTGTCAAAAATCTTACCCGGTGTATGGCAAAAAATGGTAGCTCCCGACGCCGCTATGCCAGCAAAAGATTCCGGGGAAGGTGTGAGCAAATGAACATTGCAATAATCGGTGCCGGGATTTCCGGCTTGACTGCTGCCTACTATCTGCGCCACCAGCATAATATTACCGTTTACGAAGCGGCGCCCCGAATCGGCGGGCATACCGCAACGGTCGACGTCGAGCATGAAGATCGGCATTACGCGATCGACACCGGATTCATTGTTTACAATGACTGGACCTATCCGAATTTTATCGAGTTGATGCAGGAACTGGGGGTTGAAACCCAACCCACTGAAATGAGTTTCAGCGTGCGTTGCGATGAAAGCGGCCTCGAGTATGGCGGCAATAATCTGAATACCTTGTTTGCACAGCGTCGTAACCTGCTGCGACCTTCATTCCATCGAATGTTGCGCGATATTCTGCGCTTCAACCGCGAGGCGATTGCCGATCTCGAAAGCGGGCGTATATCCGCGACAACCACGCTCGGCGAGTATCTTGTCGATAAGCGTTATGGTGAGGCGTTCATATACCAGTACCTGCTGCCAATGGGATGCGCAATCTGGTCTGCCTCCACCGAGCGCATGGTCGATTTTCCACTGCTCTTTTTCACCCGCTTTTTTAAGAATCATGGCCTGTTGAGCGTTAACGATCGTCCACAATGGCATGTCATCAAGGGTGGATCAAGGCGTTATCTCGAGCCCCTGGTCCGGGAGTTTAGCGGTGCCATCAGGCTGGACGCCAAAATCTCTGCCGTGCGCCGTCGCCAGCAAGCGGTAGAACTGGTCATGGCAAACGGACTCACAGTACAATACGACCAGGTCGTTCTCGCCTGTCACAGCGACCAGGCGCTCGGATTGCTCGCCGATGCGTCCCGCAACGAGCGTGACGCGCTCGAAGCGATTCCCTACCAGTCCAACGAGGTGGTATTGCATACCGATGAGAGTCTGTTACCGCGTCATCGTGCGGCCTGGTCGAGCTGGAACTACTGGTTGCGTGAGCGACAACAGCAGCGAGCGGTGTTGAATTACA
>JARFPR010000344.1 GCA_029288195.1 Gammaproteobacteria bacterium
CGATATTGGTGATAGAGCGCTCCGAAATCTGTTCCGAAATCGCTTTTTTGATCTGCTTCTTATAACGCCTCAGAAATCGCTGCCGATTAACCGTGCTCTTGTTTTTTGCGTTCGGACGTCTGTCAATGAGTTGCGCCATGTTAGTCTTCTCGGGATCAGACCCATTGCTTAAGAAGATTTACGGACGCGCAGGTACCACTCACATAGCAAGCGTACCTGTTTTTCGGTATAGCCTTTCTCGACCATTCGAGAAACAAAGTTGGCATGCTTCTTTTCGTCCTCCTCGGAAGCTTTTGCGCTGAAAGAAATCACCGGTAATAACTCCTCGGTGTTGGAAAACATTTTCTTTTCAATCACGGTGCGCAATTTTTCATAGCTCACCCACTCCGGGTTGTTGCCATCGTTCTGTGCACGCGCGCGTAACACGAAATTAACCACTTCGTTACGAAAATCCTTGGGATTGGAAATGCCCGCCGGCTTTTCAATTTTTTCGAGCTCCTCGTTGAGTGACGCGCGCCCAAAGTTTTCACCCGTTTCAGGATCACGGTATTCCTGGTCCTGGATCCAGAAATCAGCGTAGGTGACATAACGGTCGAAAATGTTCTGACCATATTCCGAATATGACTCGAGGTAAGAAGTCTGGATTTCCTTGCCGATAAACTCGACATAATTAGGCACCAGAAAGGCCTTGATATGCTCGAGGTAGCGATCATGCAAATCCTGGGGAAATTGCTCGCGGGCAATTTGTTGCTCAAGCACGTAGAGCAGGTGCACCGGGTTTGCGGCGACCTCGGTCTGGTCAAAATTAAATACGCGTGACAGGATCTTGAACGCAAAACGTGTAGAAAGACCCCTCATGCCCTCATCAACACCGGCATAATCACGGTATTCCTGATACGACTTCGCCTTCGGGTCGGTATCCTTCAGACTTTCCCCGTCATAAACACGCATCTTCGAGTAAATACTCGAGTTTTCCGGTGCCACCAGGCGCGATAAAACACTGAACTGCGCCAGCATTTCGAGGGTGCTCGGCGCACAAGAGGCTTCCGAGAGTGAGCTATTGTGCAGCAACTTGTCGTAAATTCTGATTTCTTCGGAAACGCGCAGACAATAGGGGACCTTGACGATGTAAACCCGGTCGAGAAAGGCTTCGTTGTTCTTGTTATTACGGAATGCCTGCCATTCAGATTCATTTGAATGCGCGAGGATAGTACCCTCGAACGGCAACGCGGAAAGTCCCTCGGTGCCATTATAATTTCCTTCCTGGGTGGCGGTCAGCAATGGGTGCAACACCTTGATCGGCGCTTTGAACATTTCCACGAATTCCATCAATCCCTGGTTGGCCCGGCACAGTGCCCCGGAATAACTATAAGCATCGGCATCATTTTGCGCATAATGCTCGAGCATGCGGATATCGACCTTGCCGACCAGCGCGGAAATATCCTGGTTGTTCTCGTCACCAGGCTCGGTTTTTGCGATGGCGATCTGGTTGAGAATCGAGGGCTGGATCTTGACCACCTTGAATTGAGTGATATCGCCACCGAATTCAATAAGGCGTTTAGCAGCCCATGGCGACATGATCTTGTTCAGGTAGCGTTTGGCAATACCAAAATCCTGCTCCAGGATTGCGGCATCTTCATTAACGTCAAATAATCCCAACGGTGACTCGAATACCGGAGAATCCTTAATCGCGTAGATCGGCATTTTCTCCATTAAAATCTTAAGTCGATCAGCAAGTGACGACTTGCCCCCACCGACGGGACCCAGCAGGTAGAGAATCTGTTTCTTTTCCTCTAATCCCTGCGCAGCATGCTTGAAATAGGAAACGATTTGTTCGATCGCCTCCTCCATACCATAAAATTCGGAGAATGCCGGATATCGAGCGATCAGTTTATTGGAAAATATGCGGCTGAGCCCTGCATCCTGCGAGGTATCGACCAACTCGGGCTCACCAATTGCGGCCAGCATGCGTTCTGCCGCGGTCGCGTAAACCAGGGGGTCTTTTTTACAGAGTTCGAGGTATTCCTGCAGCGAATATTCTTCCTGCTGGTGGTGGTCGAATCGTTCACGATAACTTTCGAAAATGCTCATTGGTGCTACCTATTCCAAGTTCGGATCAGGAATGGCACCCAGCGAATTGCTTCATATGACCAGGCGCCGCCTGATGAATTTAATTCTGACTCTTTGTGTGGTTGTGCTTACTAAGCATAGTAAAGTTTTAGACGATGGCCTGCGAATTTCGTTCGCAAAATAAATTTATTTCGGTATAAATTGTTTTACTATCCAGTAAACGTCATGATCGCTGAGTCAGCACGACCATTCAATACCACTATTTGTCGCTATGCAAGAAACTGACCAAGTTGGTGCACACAACCCGCCATGCAATGCGATTTGCGCCTGGAGAAGAAATCTGTAAAAGATTCTGGGGCATTTATTATCATGAATATCAAATACTTAGAAAATGGTGGCGGCTAGTACGTTGTTTTTGACTCAGCCGCGTCTCGCAGTTGTAGTGCTTGTTGATAAAGTTCATTCTTCTTCTTTCCCGTCAAACGCATGGCAATTTTTACCGCAATTTTGACGGATACTTCTTGCAGCAAAACCTTGAGTATTTCAACATCGTCCGCGTTCAGTTGTTTACTCGCCGGATCAGCTGAATTGTCGATCAGTACCACGAATTCACCCTTGCATAAAACGCTATCATCTTGCAGCCGTGTTAGTAGTTCCGCGGCGCTGCCACACAAAAAATTTTCATGCAACTTGGTGAGTTCCTTGGCTAGCACACACTGTTTTTGCGGAAACACCTCTACCAGCTGATGCATCAGGCGCTCGATACGATGGCTCGACTCAAACAGGACAAGGGTCACGGGTATATCGCGCAATGCCTGCAGTTGCAGACCACGTTCCCTGGTACGCGAAGACAGGAAACCACAAAAATAAAAATTTTCCGTCGGCAACCCGGCAGCACTCAAGGCTGCAATCGCACTATTAGCTCCTGGAATGGGTGAAACCCGTATACCTGCCTGCCGGGCGGCAACTACCAGCCTGTATCCCGGATCCGAAATCAGCGGTGTTCCCGCATCCGATATCAGTGCAACACTACTGCCGGCCGTCAATTTTTCGAGCAGCACCTCGCTGCG
>JARFPR010000444.1 GCA_029288195.1 Gammaproteobacteria bacterium
CCCAGCTTGCGATAATGCTGCGGCTCCTTGAGATAACCGACAATTTCGTAGAGATCACGCTTCGCGTTTTCCAGTCCGGCGACATCATCGAAACTCAGTTCGGAGTCCTGTTGACGAAAACGCTTGGCCCGGGACTTGCCAAAATCGAACAATCCGGACGGGCCGCCGAGACCGCCCAGGCTGCGCTGCATTCGGCTGGTGCCATACCAGAACAGGCCGATGATTAAAATCCACGGCAATACGCCGATCAGCGCCTTCGTTAGCCAGTTAGCTTCCCCCGAGACCGCATTAATCTCGACGTTATGCTGTTCCAGCAAGGGGATTAATTCCGGATCCTGTACCGGTGGCAAGGTAGTCACGAAACGCGTTGATAAGCGCTTGTCGCCATCCCTGGAAGCGGTTCGGGGTTGATGAAATTCCCCGTTAACCCGATCACCCTGCAATCTTACCCGGGCGACCTGGTCTTCAGCGATGCTGATTTTGAACTCGCTATAGGAGAGTGTCTGTTGCTCGCTGGTTTCGGTGTTTAAAAAATACCAGCTGAAAAGTACCAGCACGAGAAACCAGGCAAGATAACGCCACCAGGGCAGCTGTTGCGGCTCGGGATTCAGAGGTCCCTCGGGCCTGATGGCTGGTCGTTGGTTGCTCATATCAGTGGTTTGTCGTCGTGTTTACCGATAATAGAGAGGCTTCTGTCAGCGGGCGTTATCGATTCGGTATTAATGGTTTAAGTGATTAATACAACCCCGAGTTTATCAGTGGTAGGAACCCAGAATGACAATTTATTGCGGGGTATTCGGATGAATATCGCCGACAGCTGACTCGGATCAATATTTCATGCGAAACCAGGCAAGGCTGATTATGCCCCTGGTGATTCATTGGCGGGAATTTTCACACGACCAGGTAAAATTTCGTGAATAAAAAGCCTGATCTGTTGTGAACGACCATAAATTAAATTAATCAGAATCATCAGCAAATAAAATATACTTATTAGATTCATTTTTACAGTGATCAAAATTATTGTTTTGCATCCAGGCTGGCGGAACAACACACTACACGGATGACAGGATTAAATCGAACAGGCATTTAAATGGCAGCTAATCCGGCGACACAGCGAGAGGTCAAATCGACGACCTGCTACATGTGTGCCTGTCGCTGTGGCATCAACGTAACGGTCGAAAACGGCGAGGTGACCTTTATCCAGGGCAATCCGGAACATCCGATCAACAAGGGCGTACTCTGCGCCAAGGGTGCCTCCGGCATAATGAAGCAATATTCACCCGCGCGCCTGACCAAACCGCTGCGTCGCAAGCAGGGGGCTGAACGGGGTAGTTCCGAGTTCGAGGAGATTTCCTGGGAAGAGGCTTTCACCACGATCAGCGAACGGCTACAGCACATTCGCGAAACCGATCCGAAAAAGTTTGCGCTCTACACCGGGCGAGACCAGATGCAGGCTCTCACCGGGTTGTTTGCCAAGCAGTTCGGTACGCCCAATTATGCCGCCCACGGCGGCTTCTGCTCGGTCAATATGGCGGCCGGATTAATTTACACCATCGGCGGCTCCTTCTGGGAGTTCGGTGGGCCCGACCTGGAACGCTCGCGCCTGTTTGTCATGCTCGGTACCGCCGAGGATCATCACTCTAACCCGATGAAAATCGCGCTCGCGAAGTTCAAGCGCAATGGCGGCAAGTTTATTGCCGTCAACCCGGTACGCAGTGGCTATGCTGCGATCGCCGATGAATGGGTTCCGATCAAACCCGGAACGGATGGTGCACTGCTGCTTGCGATTATTCACGAAATTATCGCGCTCGGGCTTTACGACCGAGATTTCCTGCTGCGCTACACCAATTCCCCGGACCTCGTGATTGCCGACCCTGAGAGTGACGATTTCGGTCTGTTCCTGCGTTCCGACAGGGAGGTAGAGAAAACCTGCATCGAGCCGGAAAACAAGATGTGGTGGGATCGTAACCTGAATACAGCGGTCCATTCGCACAGCGACAATGCCGACCCGCGGTTGATGGGTGAATTTGAACTCGAAGACGGTGGCAAGGTTAAACCTTCCTTCCAGCTGCTCAAAGAGCGGGTTGCGCAATACACCCCCGAATGGGCGGCGGGCATTACCGGTATTGACGCGGGTACGATCAGGCGATTGGCGCACGAGATGGGCATTACCGCGCGTGACGAGCAAATTGAATTGCCGATTCCCTGGACCGATGCCTGGGGCCGGGAACATGAATCGATTACCGGTAACCCGGTTTCTTTTCATGCGATGCGTGGCCTGGCGGCCCATTCGAACGGTTTCCAGGCAATCCGTGCACTCGGCATCCTGATGACGATTCTCGGAACTATCGATCGTCCCGGTGGATTTCGTCACAAGGCCCCGTTCCCGCGCCCGATTCCTCCCTGTGCCAAGCCGCCCAGTTCGCCGGATGCGGTGCAGCCTGGCGCCCCGCTCGAGGGAATGCCGTTGGGATTTCCGGCCTCGCCAGAAGATCTGTTCGTCGATGAAAAGGGCGAAGCGGTGCGCCTGGATAAGGGTTTTTCCTGGGAATATCCGCTTTCGGTCCACGGCCTGATGCATAACGCCATTACCAATGCCTGGCGGGGCGATCCCTACCCGATTGATACCCTGATGCTTTTTATGTCGAACATGGCCTGGAATTCGACGATGAATACCAGCCGCGTGCGCGAGATGCTGGTCGACAAGAATGACGATGGCGAGTACAAGATTCCATTCCTGGTGGTTTGCGACGCGTTTCACTCGGAGACGATTGCGTTTGCCGACATCGTGCTGCCGGATACCTCTTACCTGGAACGCTACGACGCCATGTCGATGCTGGATCGGCCCATTTCGGAATTTGAAGGTCCCGTCGACTCGGTGCGAATCCCGGTAGTGCCGCCGATGGGAGACTGTCGACCTTTTCAGGACGTACTGGTGGAACTGGGAACGCGGCTTAAGCTGCCGCGCTTCCTGAATCTCGATGGCACACGCAGGTTTAAGGATTACAAGGACCTGGTGATTAACTACGAAACCGAGCCCGGTTCGGGAATCGGTTTCCTCGCAGGTTGGCGCGGCAAGGGTGGTGAGAAATTCATGCGCGGTGAACCCAACCCCAACCAGTGGGAAATGTACGCCAAAAACAACTGCGTTTATCAGCACGAGTTACCCAGGTCTTACCAGTACATGCGCAACTGGAATCGGGGTTACCTTCATTGGGCACAGGATCACGGCCTGATCCGGTATACCGATCCGGTCAACCTGCACCTTTATTCGGAAGTGCTGCAGCGATTTCGACTGGCAGCCGAGGGCAGGCGCAAGGGTCGGCAGCCACCCGATTACCTACGCGAGCGGGTGCGTGAGCATTTCGATCCCTTGCCGTTTTATTCGGAACCGCTGGAAAACCAGTCCATCGACAAGGACAGGTATCCGCTCAACGCGATAACTCAACGGCCGATGGCGATGTATCATTCATGGGATTCGCAAAACGCCTGGCTGCGACAGATTCATGCGCATAACTACCTTTTCGTCAGTCCGCGGGTCGGGGCTCAGAACGGTTTCGACGATGGTGACTGGATCTGGGTTGAATCCGCGCATGGCCGGGTACGCTGCATGTGCCGTTTCAGCGAGTCGGTTGAACCGGGAACGGTCTGGACCTGGAATGCAATCGGCAAGGCGTCTGGCGCCTGGGCGCTTGCAGACAATGCCAACGAATCGCAGAAAGGATTTTTATTAAATCATTTAATCAGCGAGGAAATTCCATCTGCAACAGGGGATTACCGCTATAGTAACTCCGACCCGATCACTGGTCAGGCGGCCTGGTACGACGTTCGGGTTCGGGTCTACAAGGCCGGGGATTCGGAACCGAAACAGACTTCGCCCCAGTTCGAAACCCAGTCCCCGGTACCGGGAATGGAACCGCCGCGCGGCAAATGGCAGGCGTTTTTC
>JARFPR010000454.1 GCA_029288195.1 Gammaproteobacteria bacterium
GCCAGCTTAAAATATCGGCAACCGATAACTTGCTGCCCTCGTGTACGATATTCAGAATCTGCTGCTCGACATTGCGTAAATTCAACACGATATCCTCGTTCAGGCTTATGTCGCGCTGTTGCTTCTGATCGAGCTTGTAACACAAACCCAGATCAACCTTGCCACGGGTAAGGTACTTTGCCAGTAGCTTGCGGATCTCCGGCTCCAGCTGCCTGAAATCCTCCGGTACCTTGATGCCAGGTTCAAGATAGCGATGATTAACCGAGCGCAATTCCCAGATTATCGATCCGGCCTCATTGGTTTCCTCTACCCGGGCAAAACCGGTCATGCTTCTTATCACAATACGAGTCTCTGTGTCTTTGCAACCGGCATCATAGCCTATTTTCACTATTCGCTATAACACGCATATCACATCTGCAGTTAAATGTTGCGGACGACCATAACCTCGATGAGTATAATTGCCGCTCTTTTTAAGGAGACGAAATAATGCGACCCAGTGCCCGTGCGGCGGATGAACTAAGACCTGTCAAGATTTCACGAGACTATATTAAACACGCCGATGGTTCAGTGTTGATTGAATTTGGTGACACCCGCGTCATCTGCACCGCTTCGGTAGACAACTCGGTACCGGGATTTTTGCGCGGTAAGGGGAAAGGCTGGGTTACAGCCGAATATGGCATGCTGCCGCGATCCACCGGAAGCCGCATGCGGCGCGAGGCAAGTTCAGGCCGCCAGGGCGGGCGCACCCTGGAAATTCAGCGCCTGATAGGACGCGCGTTGCGCGCCAGCATCAATATGAAAAAACTGGGTGAACGAACCATCACTATAGATTGTGACGTCATCCAGGCCGATGGCGGCACTCGCACCGCCTCCATTTCGGGAGCCTGGGTTGCACTTTCGGATGCGATCCGGAAATTGCTGGAGGCGGGAGAACTTCAACAGGACCCGATCGAAAACCAGGTAGCTGCCATTTCGGTCGGTATCTACGAAGGTGAAGCGGTGCTCGATCTCGACTATGCCGAGGACTCGAACGCAGAGACCGATATGAATGTCGTCATGAACGACCAGGGTGGATTCATCGAGGTCCAGGGCACTGCCGAAACGGCCGCTTTTTCAGACCAGGAATTGAGCAGCATGCTCGAACTGGCGCGCGTCGGCATTAACCGTATTTTCGATTTCCAGTTGAACGCATGAAACGACTGGTACTGGCGTCGGGAAATCCCGGCAAGCTGCACGAGTTGTCCGCAATTCTGGATGATCTTGGCTACGAACTGCATCCACAATCCGAATTCGAAGTATCGGAGGTTGCGGAAACCGGAACCACGTTTGTTGAAAATGCGATTATCAAGGCACGTCATGCCGCCGAGCATACCGGCTTACCCGCGCTGGCAGACGACTCCGGTATAGAAGTCGATGCGCTCGATGGTGCGCCCGGTGTTTACAGTGCGCGCTTTTCCGGACCCGGCGCCGACGACGCTGCGAACAATGCCCTGCTGGTGGAAAAACTGCGCGATGTACCGCCGATGGAACGCAGCGCACGTTATCGTGCAGTAATCGTTCTGCTGCGCCATGCCAGGGACCCGTCACCGTTGATCTGCGAAGGCAGCTGGGAGGGTGTGATCCAGCTTGAACCGGCTGGTGACGGTGGCTTTGGATACGACCCGTATTTTTATTTAACCGACCGGGAATGCACCAGCGCCGAATTGACTGCCGCCGAAAAGAACCGGCTCAGCCATCGTGGCAAAGCACTAGCGGAATTGAAACGCAAGCTGTTAGCGCAAGGTGTTTAGCAGCAACCCACCACTCGGTCTTTATATCCATCTACCCTGGTGTGAAAAGAAATGTCCCTATTGCGACTTTAATTCCCACCAGGCGGATTCGATCCCCGAACAGGCCTACGTCGAAGCATTGCTCAGAGACCTCGAACAGGACCTGCCTTTGATCTGGGGACGCAGCATAGAATCCATCTTCATCGGCGGGGGTACACCCTCGCTATTTTCAGCTGCTGCTATCGAAGCGCTGTTTTCAGGGTTGCGTGCACTACTGAATTTCGCACCCGCAATCGAAATTACAATGGAGTCGAATCCGGGTAGCGCCGACGCGGAAAACTATCGGGGCTACCGCGAGAGCGGTATTAACCGCCTCTCTATCGGGATTCAAAGTTTCAACGATCAAAACCTGCAAGTGCTCGGGCGAGTTCACAACAGCACCGAGGCGCTGCGCGCATTTGCTATCGCGCGCGAGGCTGGATTCGATAATATCAACCTGGACCTGATGTTTGGACTACCTGCACAAAGCATCGAGGCGGCGAGCGACGACCTGGCGCAGGCGATCGACCTTGGGCCTGAACATATTTCTCACTATCAATTGACACTTGAACCCAACACGCTGTTTCACCACCAACCCCCTTCGAATATGCCAGACGATGACCTGTGCTGGGAACAGCAAACTGCCTGCCAGGTATTACTTGAAAAACACGCTTACCGGCAATATGAAGTCTCGGCCTACAGCCTCGAGAAAAGGGAGTCCGAGCACAATATGAACTACTGGCAGTTTGGAGATTACCTTGGCATCGGCGCCGGTGCCCACGGCAAGATTACGCTAGGTAGCGAGAACCGGGTGATTCGCCGGGTGCGACAACGCCAGCCCCGGGCCTACCTCGAGCATGGCGGCCGCAACACGATCACCAGTGAAACCTCGCTCAGCGAGGATGATCTGCGTTTCGAATTCATGCTGAACGCATTGCGGCTCAAACACGGCTTTCAAACCCGTTTATTTCATGACAATACCGGACTATCGCTAAATTCGCTGCTGCCAGGGCTGGAACTGGCGCGAGACAAGGGTTTGATCGATTTCAATCACGAAAAAATCGTCCCCTCCCGGCTTGGGTTTTGTCATTTAAACGACCTTCAGGCCGTTTTCCTACAGCAACAAACAGCAAAAAGGAAGCCATTCTTCGACTCCACTGAAGGAATTATTCACAACTAAAATATCAACACGAAAAATGTCAAGCGCTTTTTCAGATTTTTCGCTCGGTTTTACTTAAGCTTTGTAAGTGG
This sequence comes from Gammaproteobacteria bacterium, assembly GCA_029288195.1. GTDB lineage: Bacteria > Pseudomonadota > Gammaproteobacteria. The sequence continues at coordinate 3,060 of JARFPR010000454.1, forward strand.
TTGATTTTTAGATATATTACAAGTTGGTTAAAAAATGACTAATCTAACAAAAACCCAGGGTTTCCGAGGCTTTGACAATCCCAGAACATAGTTATACACAAAGTTATCCACAGATTTTGTGGATAAAATCAGAGCTGGCAGTCGGCTCAAGGTTTTATAAATTTTTAGTCATAAAATACTTTAAGTTTCGTGCCTAAGTTAGTACCTAAAAGGGCCGGCAACGGCCAGAAAACACTTGCACTTTTGCCACTAAACGGTCAAAATCCCGGCCCCTTAGCACCGGCATAGATAGTAACAGCAACATGAAACAAGATATCCACCCCGAATATAGAGACGTCGTATTCCAGGACATTTCGTCTGATTTTGCGATCCTGACCAGGTCTACTGTCCCCACCAGGGAAACCATCAAGTGGGAAGACGGTAAAGAGTACCCATTGCTGAAACTTGAAATTTCGAGCCAGTCGCACCCGTTTTACACCGGCAAGCAGCATATCCTGCAAACCGCGAAACAGGTCGACAAGTTTCGTCAACGCTACGGCAAGTAAGCGCGAACATCGATTTCGAAAAGGGTGCCCACGGCACCTTTTTTTTGCCTTGAATAAAGCGCTCCAGCACCTAATAATTCACGCATGAAGTTTGTTTCTATCCTGATCCTTACACTGAGCCTTGGGCTCGGCGCCTGTGCGATCAACCCGGTAACCGGCGAGCGCGACTTTGCGATGGTGTCGGAAGCCGAGGAAATCGAGCAGGGACGTCGCTACCATAAAGAGATCATTGCCAGTTACGGCGTGTATGACAATCCCGCACTACAGCAATATGTAAATCGTATCGGCCAGGAGCTGGCGGCAAAGAGTCATCGCGCGCATCTGAAGTTTACCTTTACAGTACTGGATTCCCCCGATATCAACGCGTTTGCCTTACCCGGAGGCTATATCTACATCACCCGAGGTATCATGGCCTACTTCAAGTCTGAGGCCGAACTCGCCGGGGTACTGGGACATGAAATCGGTCATGTTACGGCGCGCCACTCGGTGCGCCAGCAAGCGGGGCAGTTTGCTTCGAACCTGCTCAGTGTATTAATCACCGTAACTACCGGCGAGCAGGCGCTTGGCAATCTCAGTCAACAACTCAGTACTGGCCTGATTCGCGGCTACGGCCGCGATCATGAGCTAGAGGCAGACCGTCTGGGTGCCGAGTATCTGCATGCTGTCGGCTACGATCCGGAAAACATGCTCGAAGTTATCGGCGTACTCAAGGACCAGGAAGTCTATGAAAAGGCACTGGCGGCAAAGGAAAAACGCCCTGCCAATATCTATCACGGTGTTTTCTCGACCCATCCACGCAACGACGATCGACTGAAAACCGTGGTGCGTGCCGCTAAAAAACTCTCTGCCAAGACATACCACGACGACAACCAGGCGGGCTACGAGGGTATGATCGATGGCATGGCCTGGGGTTCCAGCCTAAAGCAGGGTATCGTCGCCAACAACCGCTTTTCACATCCCGAACTCGCAATTGACCTGCAGCTGCCCAATGGCTGGAAAGTCAACAATAACCCGCAGTTCCTGCAAGCCAGGAATTCCGCGACCGGAGCGCTGGTTCAGATCGGAGTCACGTCACTGAACAAGGATGAATCACTGGAGGGGCTGCTAAAACGCCTGACTAAAAACAAAGAATTGAAAGTCAGTAAGAAAAATTACGGTGTTACCGCAAGCACCCGGATCAGGCCTAGCGGTGGCGATTCCCAACCTGCCCGCATCAGTGCTATCAAGCTCGACAACTCGCAGGCCCTGACCCTGTTCGGTACCTCGGCCAGTGATCAATTTTCCGGCACCGACAAACAGCTACTCAAAATCAATCAAAGCTTTCGCCATCTGGAAAAGGCCCAAATCGATGCGATCAAGGCTCCCCAGCTTAAAATAGTCAAACGCAATGTTCAGAGTTTTGAAGAGCTGGCCCGGCAAAGTGCGCTCGAGTACGAGGCGGTAAACACTTTGCGTCTGCTCAACCGTGCCTTTCCCAGCGGAAATATCACAGCACTTGATAAGGTTAAAACCATAACGCTTGATGACTAAACATCGCCTCGCAATATTGCTGGGATGTGCCTTGTTTATCTGCACCTCTGCCACCTCCGCAGCAGTGGATACAGTATGTAAAAAGATCTCCGATAAACTGGCCAGCGTGAGTTATAAGGAATGCTCAATTCTCGAGATGACAACGAGCGGCCACAGTTCGGTGAATGGTGTACCGCTGCTGATCAAAGAATACCCACCGTTAAAGCAACGTAAATCCAGGGGGCGCATTCTACTCGTTGGCGGCACCCACGGAGATGAACTCGCCGCGATCAGCATCGTTTTTAAATGGATGCATATTCTGCAGAAGCATCACTCGGGGTTGTTTCACTGGCGCATCAATCCGCTGATGAACCCCGACGGCGCATTGCGACCGAAGCACCAGCGCACCAATGCAAACGGGGTAGATTTAAATCGAAACTTCTCTACTCCAGATAGTCATGGTGGAGCCGCACTCGAAT
>JARFPR010000468.1 GCA_029288195.1 Gammaproteobacteria bacterium
AAAAAAAACCCGCCGAAGCGGGGTAAAAAAGAGGTAGTGTTGAGAACAGCCCGGGCGGGCCGTTCGCGGAAGATCTAGCGTTGTACGATCAGGCGATCCATGCGTTCCAGGTCGTTTATCACGCCCCAGGTACCGCCGGCCTGGTAGACCCGCTTTTCCCAGAGGTCGAGGCGTTCCATATAGTCACGCGGGTCAATGTTATCGCTGCTTAACTTGGTGACATTGAGGGCCACCACGTGGATCTCGGGTAGTGAGATAGGGAAGTCGCGAATGTGACCTTTTTGTAAGTCCTCTTCGAGGTCTGAAAAGATCAGCACGTACTTTTCCCCGGCCCCGGTTTCTTCCAGGTATTCACTTGCCTGCAGCATACCGCCGGTTATATCGGTATGGCGACTGCCACGCCCGGTGCCGGAAACGAACTCATCGATCTTGTCCTTGAACATGCGTTTCTGCTGATTCGCTGTACTCGGACGATCGTCAAAAGTGACACGTGCGACGATATCTTTTTCGCTAAAGCTGCCGCTATCGATACGTGCAATTGCAATCGAGTCACCGCTATCCAGGGTTCCCAGCAGGTAGTTGATAATTTTCTGTGCCTTGTCCATCTCCGCGGTATAGGTGCCGGATGTGTCCAGCAGCAGGTATACCGCGCGGGCATTGGATTTTGGCTCGCTACAGGCCGACAGGCCAAGTGCCAACAAGGTGGCCAGGATTAATTTCTTCATTACTTTTCCTCCATGTAGAGCTCGACTGATTCCTCGTCAAATTCAGACTTCTGCCTGGACTTGATCGTGTTTGCGACCAGTCGTTCGATACCAAGCGGCAGCATGATAAACAGGTCATACAGGCTTACCAGCATCGCGCTGATCTGGCGCGCAGTACCACCGATGAGGCGCGCCGTAAATGCTACCGCGTGGATCAGGGTCAACGCGATCATGCCGAGCACTGTGCGCAACGAATGGATGAACGATTCCAGAGGGATCGCGACGAAGGCAAGTGCAAACGGCAGGATGAATCCCATGATCATTTGACCGAGTGACGGGATCCAGCGAAATTCTGCTTCGGCGACGACACCGGTTCCAGCGAGTGATTGGGTCAGTGCTTCACGGTCCAGGGCGAGCAGATCCCGCATGTAAGCCAGCGATGCTTCGACCGTAGCGAGGATCGCGAGAATACTAAAAGTAATTACTACCATGCGTTTGCGCATGGTGTCGTCCATCGAACCGATAATCGGAAACAGGTGCGTGATACGCAACGATTCCATCAGGAACAGACCCATCGCGATTTCAACCATAATGATTACCAGTGCTGCGATATCGGAAGTTTTCATTGGCCCGATGTAGCTGGTACCACCGACCATTTCCGACATAGGCATCGCGATCAACTGGAAGTTGATCAGGCCGCCGAAAATAGCAATTATCAGCACAAGTGTTGAGATAAAGAACTGTGTCAGCGATGACGACGACAGAGTTCGGGCGATGGTATCTTCACCATTACGAATTGTTTCGTAGGTTTTCATCTGGCGATCGATTTCTACCGAGCGATCTTCGAGTCCGTCGATGGTGTCCTTGACGCGGATTAATGAACGTCCCAGGTTGCGCCATTGAGGCTGCATCGCACCTAACAACTTATGTCGTTTCAGCGTCGATTTACGATAGGCCTTCTGGGTCTCCTGGTGTGCGTTCTCGAGCGTCTTGCCGATGTTATCAAGAATATTACAGATGGTGGCGTCGCCGGTACGCGGAATGCTTGCGATCGAGTCCACCGCCTGTAACCAGGCCGGCGGCAGTGGCGGCGCATCGGTTGCAGCCTGGTAGTCTTCCTCGATCTTATCGATGGTATCCGAGATCTGGCGATGCAGTGCCGGGTAGGCGCTCAGGTCCCGCGTCACGACCGCATTAACGCGATGAAACTCGCGTTCGATGGCGCGCTCGCAGGCCTCCTGGCCGAGTGACAGCACGACTTCCTTATTGCGTCGCTGCAGGCTGGTTTCAAGATTCCGCAATGACGCCGCAAACAGGCGGCAGGCAACGTAGATTACCCGGCCGGCGGAGCGTATCAGCGCGTGTGCCGGTTCGCGTGCCAGGTAGGCGACGAACACCAGGAGCGCGAGCCAGATGGTTGCGGAGATTCCGGGTTGGCTCGACCAGACGGTCAGTATTTCGTTAAACATGGCTTTTGCCT
>JARFPR010000473.1 GCA_029288195.1 Gammaproteobacteria bacterium
GCAACCAGCGGGATGAAATGATCGGTAAACTCTGTCATCGGATCATTCGCCAGGCTGTCGCAGTCGTAACCCGAGTAAAACCAGACCGCTTCACCTTGATGCTTTGCGGCGACCTGTTCCATCCTTCCGCCAAAGTCCTCGTAATTAATAAATAGAATCTGGTGTGCGGACTGGTACATGCCCTGCAGGAAACAGTAGCGGCAATCGTAGATGCAATTCAGCATGTGCGAAAAATAATAATTGTGGTTGCCACCGAGACCGTAGCCTTCCGGTGCTGCCAGCACGTGACCATCGTTCTTGCGTGCAATAATGATGGCTGGATTTTTCTTTTGTAAACGGAAGTTTTGCGCGCGTGGATTAAATACTTCGCCGTAGTGTTCGATTTCAATCACCGGCAAATTACGCAGCCGTTGGAGCAGTTTCTGGGCCCTGGGATGATCGCGAATTTCAGACTCGACATAGACGCTGCTGATCATGGTTACAGGCCTTCGCTGTCCTGGTAACTCAGTAGTTCCAGGGTACTGATGATTGTCGCAGCAGAGGAGCAACCGCCGAGTTTCCGTAGTACTGATTCGGCGCTGATGTTGCGGTTCATGAGGTAGCGCCACAGAACGCGTAGTTTATTCTTCTGGGTCTGGCTGAAATGGGCCAGCGCGATCAGTTGCTGCCAGGATTCGGGCGCAACCGCAAGTCCGGCAACCTCATGGTTGAGCGCGATCAGGTCGCTCGCCTGCTGATCGATTGCCTCGATATTCTGGTGAATTAAATCACTGACCTGTTGGCGGTTTTTTCCGGTTTTGTGCTCGTGATTATCACTGACAATTTTTATACCTTGCGTCAATTCAGCGCTGCTGAAGCGCAGCGCACTGTAGATGAAACCACTGGCTTCCATATCGAACAGGGTATCTTCGCGGTAGTCTTCGCCGGGTTGACTTAAGGTAAGACAGGCACTACCGGGCAACAACGAGCCGGCGCATGGGACCGGATAGTAGCGTTGGCCGCTGTCGGCGTCGATAATCTGGTTAAGCGAAAAAGCTGTTCCGAGCGCATGCTGGCCGCTGCCGGCGATACCCAGGTTTATCCAGGCGATCGAGGCTTCGTGATCATATCGAGCTGCGATCCAGGCGCAGGCCGCGGCGCTTGCAATCTTGCCGACACCACTGATGATGCAAAGCATGTCGTCACCCCGATAAAGATCGAATGCGCTGTCATCATGTGATTTTTTCAAGCGGTAATAATCAATTACGGGCTTGGCCTCACAGTGCAACGCGGATACCCAGATTAACATTGTGCCACCTGGTCACCGGCTCGACACCAGCTGTCGCGCAACGGGACAAATTCGTCGAGCAGCGCCTGGTTATTATGCTTGATGGCACCATTAATCAAGATATCGAGTTTTTCCAGCAGGGTCGCCTCGGCAGCACGATAGTATGCCGGTTTCAGAGGTGCCGTTTTTAACAGTCGATATAGCGCGTGGATACGAAAGCGATCCATAGCCGGATATTGCTGCGAGAGTTGGTCGTCGTGTCCCCCGTACTTGGTAATTAGCGCCTTGTCTATGTAGTGCACCGGGAATTGATGACACAATCGCAGCCACAAATCATAGTCTTCGCAGGCCGGCAATTTTTCGTCAAACATGCCGAGTGATTGCAGCGTTGATTTACTGATTACCGAGGCTGAGGGTGATATCGCACATAGCGGCAGGCAGCTTTCAAATATCCAGCCACCGCTCTTGCGATGCTTGAGTTTCGGATTGACGCGAACCCCGCGACGGACCCAGATTTCATCCGAGTGATAGAGCACAAACTCGGAATGCTGTTGCCGGGCGTTACGGATCAGTTCGATTTTTCGCGGCATCCAGCTATCGTCGGAGTCCAGCAGTGCAATCCACTCGAACTGTGCGTTCGCAATCCCGCGATTGCGCGCCGCGCTAACGCCGTGATTTGACTGTCGAAGAACATTAACCTGGGGAAATTGTCGTTTGACCATGTCGCTGCTGCCATCGCTGGAGCCGTCATCGACGAGGATAACTTCGTCCACCGTCGCAGTCTGTTCGAAAACCGACCGCAGTGCCCGTTCAAGCGTGTGCCTGCGATTGTAGCTGGGGATTACGACGGAGATTTGCATTGCTGCCGGTGGCAGTTTGCCTATGTATTCTGTGGAATGGTCGCTTGCCCCGGGAAACTGGTAACGGTTGAACCGTCATTGTCGAGGATGCGGTTCTTGCCGCTGCGATCGACCTCATCTATTCTAATCACGGCGAAATGGGGGATATAGGTATTCTTGACATTACCGAACTCGTGCTTCAGTTTTTCCTCCGCGGGGTCAATCAGGAGCCTGGAATGCTCACCGAAAATTATTTCCCCGACTTCGATAAAACCCGCCATCTGTGACTGGCTGACCTGGTGTGCGTAGAGTTCATAAATCTTGTTATTGTTATGAAAGTGGATGCGAAAGGTCGATTTTTTTGTTTTGCTCATAACGACAAACTAGTCCGCCTGCATTAACTCGTCAAGCTCG
>JARFPR010000347.1 GCA_029288195.1 Gammaproteobacteria bacterium
TTACAGGAGTTCCCGGGCTTTAATGCCTCTCTCGATGCAAGTGGTGAAAACCTGGTGATGAAAAAATATTTTCATATCGGGATTGCCGTCGATACGCCCAACGGGCTGGTCGTTCCCGTGGTGCGCGACGTCGATCAAAAAGGCCTGTTTGAACTGGCCGCCGAACTGGGCGAAGTTTCGATTCGTGCGCGTGATGGCAAGCTATCCCCAGGCGATATGCAAGGCGGTTGTTTCACCATTTCGAGTCTCGGCGGGATTGGCGGAACCTATTTTACGCCGATCGTCAATGCCCCCGAGGTGGCGATACTCGGTGTTTCTCGATCGAAAATGCAGCCCGTTTATATTGACGGAGAATTTGAACCGCGCCTGATCCTGCCGTTGGGCTTGTCCTACGACCATCGCGTTATCGATGGCGCTCAGGCGGCTCGATTTACCACTTTTTTAAGCCAGGTAATCTCTGACATCAGAAGGATACTTTTATAATCATGAGCGAAAAAGAACTGTTACTTCCGGATATAGGCGATTTCGACAGTGTCGAAATCATCGAGATGCACGTTGTTGCAGGCGACACGGTCAAGGTCGAAGATCCCCTGCTAACCCTGGAATCGGATAAGGCGACGATGGACATTCCATCTCCGTTTGCAGGCACCATAAAAGCGGTGAACGTTGCGGTTGGGGACAAGGTTTCCGAGGGCAGTAAACTCGGTGTCATCGAAAATTCCGAATCGAGCGCAGGGTCTCAGCCGCCGGCAAAGGCGCAGAAAACCGAAGCTTCGACCAAGCCCCCCGCGAAGGCGCAGAAAAGCGCCGCTGCGACGTCAAAAGGTGGTGCCGACATCGATGCCGAGGTTGTAGTACTGGGTGCCGGACCGGGTGGCTATACCGCTGCCTTTCGTGCGGCTGACCTGGGCAAGAAGGTCGTGTTGATCGAGCGTTACGAAGTGCTCGGTGGTGTCTGCCTGAATGTCGGCTGTATTCCGTCGAAAGCACTCTTGCATACCGCGCAGATAATTAACGAGGCCGATCACATGAAGGCTAATGGCGTTAATTTCGGCAAGCCTAAAATTAACCTGAAAGAGATTAACGAATTTAAAAGCAAGGTGGTCGGCAAGCTTACCGGTGGCCTGTCAGGTCTCGCCAGACAGCGCAAAGTGACGGTAGTGCATGGGATTGCGGAATTTATCGATCAAAACAATATCCAGGTCGATAAGGATGGCGAAATAACCCGTGTTAAATTCGAGCAATGCATCATCGCCGCGGGATCACAACCGACCGAGATACCGTCGTTTCCAAATGATGACCCGCGCCTGGTGGATTCGACCGGTGCGCTTGAACTGGCCAATGTTCCCAAGAAATTGCTGATTGTCGGTGGTGGCATAATCGGCCTGGAAATGGCGACCGTCTATGATGCGCTTGGTTCCGAGATCACGGTCGTCGAATTCATGGATAGCCTGATACCCGGTTGCGACAAGGACCTGGTGCGAGGCTTGACGAAAATCATATCGAAGCGTTACAAGGCCATTCACCTCAAAACCAAGGTTTCCGCCATCAAGGCACAGAAGAACGGACTGAAGGTTACTTTCGAAGGTGACAAGGCGCCTGCACCGGCGCTGTTCGACAAGGTGCTGGTCGCGGTCGGTCGTCGCCCTAACGGGCTCAAGATCGGGGCTGACAAGGCCGGCGTCAACGTCGACGAAGCCGGCTTTATTACGGTTGATAAACAGATGCGAACCAACGTCTCCAACATATTTGCAATTGGCGACATAGTCGGTAATCCAATGCTAGCCCACAAGGCGACGCATGAAGGTAAGGTTGCCGCGGAAGTTATCGCGGGCATGAAATCTTATTTCGAACCGCTGACGATTCCATCGGTGGCATACACCGACCCTGAAGTCGCCTGGATGGGATTGAGTGAAACCGAGGCCAAGGCGCAGGGTATCGAATACGAAAAAGGCGCTTTTCCGTGGGCGGCCAGCGGGCGCTCGCTCGGTATCGATCGGGACGAGGGTTTGACAAAGGTCCTGTTTGACAAGGAGAGCAAGCGTATTATCGGTGCCGGGATCGTGGGTCCCAGTGCGGGCGAGTTAATCGCCGAGGCGGTGTTGGCGCTGGAAATGGGTGCCGATGCAGAGGACATTGGTTTAACTATCCATCCTCATCCAACCTTATCGGAGACCTTCAATTTTGCTGCGGAAATGGCTGAAGGTACGATTACCGACCTTTATATCCCGCGTAAAAAGTAGTCCGGGTACGCGTACCGTAATTACCCTGGTCCAGCCGTAAGATGTCCGAATTGCACTTCACTTCTGCGGGCAGTGGTAAACCATTAATCGTATTGCACGGGCTATTTGGTTCCGGTAAAAACTGGCAATCGCATACCCGCCAGTTTTCGAGTCATTTCCAGGTTTTCAATGTCGATCTGCGCAATCACGGTGAATCCTTTCATGCCGATGAAATGAACTATTCGGTGATGGCTGCAGATGTTGAGCAATTGTTGCATCGACAAAACATCGAGAATTGTTACGTCCTGGGTCATAGCATGGGCGGCAAGGTTGCGATGACGCTTGCGCAGCAGAATCCGGATCTTTTCGCGGCAATGATCGTCGCCGATATAGCGCCGGTTAACTATTTTCACCATTACGACGACCTGATTGACCCGATCCTGTCGCTGCCCCTGCAGCAGATTGAATCGCGGGCGCAAGCCGATCAGTTACTGCGTCAAAATATTCCGCAAGACCAGCTGCGAGCGTTTTTGCTACAAAACCTGGTACGTGATTCCGGTGGCTGGCGCTGGCGTGTCAATTGGCGGGTTATCCAGCGTGACATGGAATGGCTTACCGGATTTGTTGATTTACCGGACGAGTGGGTTGTCGATGTACCAGTCCTGTTCATGCGGGGTGACAAGTCTGATTATATCGGCGATGCCGAGATCGAAGTCATCAACCGGCATTTCAGCCGTTCGACGATTAAAACCATAGAGGATTCTGGCCACTGGCTGCATGCCGAAAATCCGCAGGCATTTTCTCACGTGGCGCTTGAGTTTCTGAAGCTCAACTAGGATTCAAGAATAATCGGAAGGCGCCGATATATTCGTTAGTTTATCGATCCCGCATGTTAGATGATGAAGTTTATAAAAACCCTGTTATTCATTCTCATGTTGAGTCTGTGCGCAAATGCACAGGCGCTCGAGCGCCGTTATCTCGCATCAATGGATACTTCAAACTGGACCCTGACCCAGAATAGCGTAACCAGCTGCCAGATTGAGCACCAAATTCCACGCTTTGGCAGTGCTATATTTACCCAGGAAGCAGGGCGTGGACTGCGGTTGGAATTAAACACCCAGCACAAGTT
>JARFPR010000526.1 GCA_029288195.1 Gammaproteobacteria bacterium
CCTGGAAGCGGATTACCAGGCCGGCGGTCATCAACACCCTTCGCCGGCAGCCTAGTCAGCAGGCTTTGATGTGAAAGATGTAATACCAGGTATAGCGCGAGGTTAAGTGATGAAATTTGTATCTGCACAGGAAATTTTTAAGCAGGCCGGTAGCCGCAAAGGCTTGCCTGCCTGGACTTATAACAATGACGAATTGACCCGGCTCGAAATGGAGCAGGTGTTTTTACGAAACTGGATTTTTATTGGACATGTTTCCGACCTGCCCAACAGCGGTGATTACCAGTGTTTTGCGATGGCTGACGAGCGGGCCGTGGTGGTACGCGACCAGGATGGACAGCTGCGTGCATTCCATAATGTCTGCCGGCATCGTGCGTCGCGCGTCGTCGGCGATGACAAGGGCCACTGTGGCAAAGCTTTCATCTGCCCGTTTCACGGTTGGTCCTATAACCTGGACGGCTCGCTGAAGAACATTCCGAAAACGGACGCCTTCCCGGAGATCGACAAGTCACAGTTCGGGCTCAAGTCACTCGACTGCGAGGTATGGCAGGGCATGATCTTTATCCGTTTCGGTGGCGAGGGTCCCGCGGTAGCCGAGTTATTTGCCGAGGCGGCCGAAGAGATCGGTCTCTATCGCATCGAGGAAATGCAGCCGCTCGATAAACCTTACCAATACAACTTCGATCTCGACTGGAAAGCGGTCCTCGACATCGACAATGAGGGATATCATGTGCCAGTCGGTCATCCGGAGCTGTTTGACCTGGTGGGTGCAAGCTATACCGATCAACCACTTGAAGGTGGTTTAAACCGCTCCGTTGGTGTCATCAATCAGCGTAAGCATCGTCTCGAGCGCAATCGCGATTATGTCGCCGCGTTGCCGCAGGACAGCTACCTGCCCGAATCGCATCAAAATCTGTGGATTTACTGGGGGCTGTTTCCCGGTTTCGTGCTGACCCTGTTTCCCGACCAGATCGAGATCTACCAGATCTATCCGACCGGTAATCAGAAGAGCGTCATGGCGGGCGTTACCTATGCTCTGCCCGACAAGCGCGCGGAAATGCAAAAGGCACGCGAGCTCAATCGTGATATCAACATGGATGTCGGCAACGAAGATATTCGCCTGGTTCAGTGGGCTGCAGAAGGCATGCGTTCAAGCGCATTCGACGAAGTTTTACTATCGGACCTGGAATTGGGAATCGGTTCGTTTCAAAACCGGTTACGCGAAGTTTTGCCAGTGGTAACGCTGGACCAGGAACCGGAAGTGGGCAGCCTGCAAGAGGAAAACGAGCGCTTGCAATCACAGGCTAGTGTTGCTGCCGTAGGCTAGTTTATGGCACGTGATCCCAGTTACGATATTTTATTCGAGCCGGTAAAAATAGGCCCGGTAACCGCACCCAACCGATTTTTCCAGGTACCGCATTGCAATACGCTGGGCTATGGTCGTCCCCGTGCGGAAGCCGCAAATCGCGGTATCAAGGCCGAGGGTGGCTGGGGCGTAGTTTGTACCCAGGAAGCCGAGATCCATCCGAGCGCGGATATAACACCCTCCTTCGAGGGGCGCATCTGGGACGATCAAGATATTCCGCAGCACCGACTGATGACCGACGCAGTGCACGAGCATGGCGCGCTCGCCGGCATCGAACTTGTTTATAACGGCAGTCATACACCCAACCTGTACAGCCGTATCGCGCCGATGTCTGCGAGTGCGATACCGGTGCATACCGATTTGCCGATCCAGGCCCGCGCGATGACAAAGCGCGACATTGCCGACCTGCGGCGTTGGCACGTCGAGGCCGCCAGGCGTTCGCGGCAGGCAGGCTACGATATCGTCTATGTCTATGCCGGACACAACCTGAGCCTGCTGCAGCATTTTTTTAAAAAACAATATAACCAGCGCAGCGATGAGTATGGCGGTAGCCTGGAAAACAGGGTCAGACTCACGAAAGAGGTTCTGACCGACGTGAAAGAAGCGGTCGGGCACGACTGCGCTGTTGCGTTTCGCTTTGCCACCGATGAATTGATGGGCCCGGATGGCTTGCAGTGGGAAAGTGAAGGTCGCGATATCGTTGGCATGCTGGCCGAGATTCCGGATCTTTGGGATGTCAATATCAGCGATTGGGCTAATGATTCAGCCACTGCCCGGTTCGAGCCTAACGAGGGCTTCCAGGAACCCTATACCGCGTTTGTCAAAACGTTGACCAGTAAACCGGTCGTCGGGGTAGGGCGGTTTACTTCTGCAGACGCGATGGTTTCGCAAATCAAGCGCGGTGTGCTCGACCTGATCGGCGCGGCGCGCCCGTCGATTGCCGACCCCTTTCTGCCACGCAAGATCGACGAGGGTCGCCTCGAGGATATTCGTGAATGCATCGGCTGCAATATTTGCGTGGCCCAGGACAACATGGTGGCACCGATCCGCTGCACCCAGAACCCGACTCAGGGGGAGGAGTGGAAGCAGGGCTGGCACCCGGAAAAAATCGGGGCGGCACTTAGCGAAGACGCGGTACTGGTGGTCGGCGCCGGTCCTGCAGGGCTCGAATGCAGCATGCAGCTTGCCAATCGGGGCTACGCGTTAACACTGGCTGAAGCCGGCGAGGTCCTCGGTGGAAGAGTTGTACGCGAAAGCGAGTTACCGGGAATGGCGAGCTATGTGCGGGTGCGGGACTATCGAGAAAACCAGATCAGGCAAAAACCCAATGTTGAAATCTACCTGGGTAATCACCTAAGCGCGAACGACATCATCGAATTGCAGATACCGCATGTATTGATTGCGACCGGCTCTCACTGGCGCCGCGATGGCGTTGGCCGACAGCACGCTTTCCCGATTGAAGGTCTCGAAAATGGTTCGGCGTTAACCCCGGACGACGTGCTTGCGGGTTCTGAAATCAGCGGCCGGGTACTGATTTACGATGACGATCATTATTTTATGGGCAGTACCATCGCCGAGCGTTGTCGCAACCAGGGCCACGAGGTCTGCCTGGTAACCCCGGAGTCAATAGTGTCGAGCTGGACCCACTACACGCTCGAGCAGGACAAAATCCAGGCCAGGCTACTGTCACTTGGGGTAGAGATAGTGGTTTCTCATGAACTGCTGAAGGTTGAAGCGGGCCGGGCGACGATTGCCAATGTCTACAGCGAGGAACATCAGCAGCAGGTTGGTTTCGACACTCTGATCCTGGTGACCTCGCGGCAATCGGACGATGTCTTGTACCAGGCTTTGCTGGAGCACGAAGATCGTTTTAAAACCCTGCGCGCAATCGGCGATTGCAATGCTCCGGGCACGGTTGCGGCGGCGGTTTACGATGGCCACTCGGCAGCGCGTTACCTTGAGTCGAGTGAGGATTTTTATGCGCCATTATTTATGCGCGAAATACCCGCGTTGGATTGAGTTTTTAAGCCCGGTTGGCGGCGAACCGGTATAGCATCTCGAGGCCGAGGGTGGCACCCGCCAGTGACGTAATCTCGGCGTGATCGTATGAAGGGGCGACTTCGACCAGGTCCATGCCAACCAGGTTAATTGCCGACAGGCCACGGATTATTTTGAGTGCACGATCCGTAGACAATCCACCAACAACCGGGGTGCCGGTGCCAGGCGCATAACTCGGGTCGAGGCAGTCGATATCGAAAGTCAGGTAGCAGGGACTATCACCCACGCGATTTTGGATACGCTCGATGATGGCTTCGACATCGAGGTCATTGGCAACAGCAGCGCTGACCACCTCGAACTCGTGCCGGCTCTCGGTGTAGGTGGTGCGAATCCCGATCTGGATACTCTTGTCGGCATCGATAATGCCTTCGCGCGGCGCATAGTAAAACATGCTGCCATGGCTGCAGTTCGACCCGGGTTCGGCATAGGTGTCGGTGTGGGCATCGAAATGAATCAGCGCAAGCTTACCGTGCTGTTTGTGATGCGCGCGCAGCAAGGGCAGGGTGACGAAATGATCACCGCCAAAACTGAGCGTTGTTTTACC
>JARFPR010000530.1 GCA_029288195.1 Gammaproteobacteria bacterium
GTCGTTAGCCGTCGCTGATGTTTCAAATTTGAGTGTCTGCTTTCTCGTGGGTAAACGCTGGCAACACCTCGTGGGGAGGCCATCTTCGGCCAGTTTCGGACCTTAGTCTAAATGTAAAGATGCCGACTGGAAGTACCGGGAAATATTATAAGGCGTAAACCCCAGGCTACGATATTTAACGCTTGGACATACAGGAAATATGCTTATACTTCGGGCCGATTCACGCAACATTTGTACTTGATACGAAATCACCACAAGTTACGCAACTAAAACTGAGGAATCCCGGGTTATGAAAGCAGCCGTATGCCGAGAGCATGGTAAACCACTGGTCATTGAAACGCTTGAGCTTGATGCACCGCAGACTGGCGAGGTCAAGGTCAAGATTGCCGCCTGTGCCATTTGTCATAGCGACATAATTTACATGGACGGTGGCTGGGGGGGTGAGCTCCCGGCTGTTTATGGCCATGAAGCGGCAGGCGTGGTCGAAGAAACCGGTCCCGGGGTCACATCCGTGAAACCCGGTGATCATGTTGTGGTTACTCTGATCCGGTCTTGCGGCCACTGTTACCATTGTGCACAAGGTGATCAGCACATCTGCGAAACCCAGTTTCCGCTCGATGCCAACAGCCCGCTGCATGGTGACAATGACGAAAAGATTGTACACGGGCTGCGTACTGGCGCATTTGCCGAATATGTCGTGGTAGATACTTCCCAGGTCGTGGCGATTCCGGATTCGATTCCACTTGATAGTGCTTCATTACTTGCCTGCGGTGTTATTACCGGGCTCGGTGCGGTCGTCAATACGGCCAGGGTGGAGTCAGGCAGTAGCGTGGTAGTGGTCGGCACCGGTGGTGTCGGACTCAACAGCGTACAGGGTGCAAGCCTGGCTGGCGCGCGCACTATTATTGCGATCGATTTATCCCCCGGCAAGCTCGCGACGGCCATGGAGTTTGGCGCTACTCATACTATTAACCCGGATGAAGAAGATGCCGTCTCGGCGATCAGCAAACTAACCCAGGGGCGCGGCGCGGATTACGTGTTCGTTACCGTCGGTAGCACCAGGGCGATCGAGCAATCAGTCGACTTTGCCCGCAAGGGCGGAACGATATGCATTGTCGGCATGCCGCCATCGGGTGCCATGGCAGCCTTCGAGGGTGTCGATATCGCTAATAATGCGAAGAAATTAATCGGCAGCAAGATGGGATCGACACGCTTGCAGATCGATATGCCGCGACTGGTAGAACTTTACCAGCAGGGGCGATTGAAACTGGACGAGCTTATCTCTAATCGCTACCCCCTGGAACAGATCAACGAAGCCGTGGCTTCGGTTAGACAGGGCGAAGCACTGCGGAACGTGATCATATTTTGATCTGCGGAAAACTGGTGCTCAAATTATCAGCCTCCCGGCATGACGATTTTGGGAGTCCGCCTTGCTCCATTGGCCGTCCCGAATGTCACGATTTTTAGTAACTGCCTTGCTTAGTCGAGCAGGGCGCAAGTTAAAGCTGATCGCGGATCGATAAGACCGTCAATAACGTTAAAGTGATGTTGATCCTTGGCCCGATGGACCGAGGTCTTGATTCCTAATCCAGCCCAGATATTGGCCAGCAGTTCTGACTGACGAATAAACTCCGGTCGTTCTTCAGCGCCAACCCAGCAAACCAGTTCGACGCCTGGTACGGGCTGGTTCAGGGCAGGGCTTTCTGCCACGGCCTCGGTTTCGGTCATTTGAAAATCAGCGTTCATTTTGGTATTCAACAGGGGGCGCATATCGTGCAGGCCCGAAATCGAAACCACACGATCAATTCGTTGCCTGATATCTGGCGCAAGCGGACTGTCCCGGCAAATCATGCGGGTTACCAGGTGGCCGCCAGCCGAATGGCCTGTCAAGCGGATGGGGCCTCCCGTTAGAGACGCCGCCTTGTTGATAGCCGCTCCCACCTGGTGGGTAATCTCGCTGATAGAAACGGCTGGAACCAGGTCGTAGGATGGCAATGCTACTGCCCAACCCCGACGAGTCGCACCGCCTGCCAGGTGAGACCAGCAGGACTTGTCAAAGGCCCGCCAGTAACCCCCGTGAATAAAGACCACGAGTCCGTTGACGTTGCCTTCCGGTCGGTAGAGATCGAGCCTTTGGCGTTCACTGTCACCGTAGGCGACATCCAGGTCAGCCAGTTGTTTTTGCGCCATCAATTGGCGGAATTGCTGTGCTTGCGCTGCCCATTTCTCAGGATAATCGGCCGAGCCCTCGATATAAGCTCCGTTGGAGTAGGCATCGTCCCAGTCCTCGATCATCAGATTCATCGATTGTCGTCTTTCATTAAGTTGTTAGACTAGCCTGATACAGCGTAACCCTCAAGAATGCATCATCGTGACCGACTTCGCTAAAACCAAATCGCTATTCCATTTGCCTGCAGGGCAGATCTACCTGGACGGCAATTCGCTGGGCCCTTTGCCAAAAGCCGCCGTCGCCAGGGTGGGAAAAATGATGCAGGAGGAGTGGGGTGACCTGTTGATTACAGCATGGAACCGGGCGGACTGGATGAATCAGCCGTCCCGGGTGGGTGATCGCATCGGCAGGCTCATCGGCGCACCGGCTGGCACGGTTGTCATGGGTGATACGCTGTCGATAAAAGTTTACCAGGCCCTGGCTGCCGCCCTCGAAATTAACGCCGATCGTAAAACCATAGTATCGGACACGGGCAATTTCCCAACCGACCTTTACATGGCCGAAGGCCTCATTAAGTCCCTCGACAAGGGGCACGAACTCAAACTATGCGAGCCGGATGCGGTTGAAGATTGCCTGGCTGAAGATGTTGCTGTATTGATGCTTACCGAGGTCGATTACAAAACTGGTCGACTCCACGATATGAAAGCCCTAACCGCGAAAGCCCATGAAAAAGGCATTCTGACTATTTGGGACCTGGCCCATTCCGCCGGCGCGTTGCCGATAAACCTGGACGCCGCCGGGGCGGATTTTGCGATTGGTTGCTCTTACAAGTACCTGAATTCCGGTCCGGGTGGCCCGGCATTTATCTACGTGGCAGCTCGATTGACAGACCAGGTACGACCAGCGCTTTGCGGTTGGCTCGGTCATCAAGCACCTTTCGATTTTGACCTCGATTATCGCCCTGGACGTGGAATCGAGCGCATGCGGGTCGGCACGCCACCCGTTCTGCAATTGACGGCGCTGGAAGCCTCCCTGGATCTCTGGGACCAGGTTGATATGGAAGATGTCCGCGCGCATTCCATCAAATTATCGAATCTTTTTATCGGGCTGGTTGAGGACAACTGTCCAGATCTCGAACTGGCAAGCCCTCGCGATGCT
>JARFPR010000050.1 GCA_029288195.1 Gammaproteobacteria bacterium
TTGCAATGATCTCGACGGCCCCACCGTATGCTTCACAGATCGAAATATCGAAATTGAACTCCCTGTGTTTTATTACCTATAATAAAAAATCGATGGTATCTGCTCAGGATATGGCTTGATGAGTAGCGGGAAGTTAAATCTGGAAATCGTTAATCAGTTTGCAATATCGCTTTTGCAACAGAATTCACTGGACGATCTGTTGTGGAGTATGGCGTCCAATATTGGTGAGCTGCTTGGATTCGAAGACTGTGTTATCTACCTGCTTGAAGGTGATCTGCTGATTCAAAAAGCGGCCTTCGGTGTGAAAAATCCGGAAGCCCGGAACATCAAAAACCAGATTAAAATTCAGTTGGGTGAAGGGATAGTCGGGTCGGTAGGCCTGAATGCCCGAATGGAATATGTTCCGGATCTTTCGAAAGATTCGCGTTATATCGAGGATGAATTCAGCGGTTGCTCCGAGCTTGCGGTTCCCTTGCTTTATGAGGCAAAAGTAATCGGAGTTCTGGATTCAGAGTCTTCGAAAGTTGACGGCTTTGATCAGCACGACCTGAAGATGTTCGAATCACTGGCCAATATCGCAGGTGCGAGAATTGCATCGGCCATCGCACAGGCGGAGAAAGAAGCTGCTGAAGTGGCACTGGTCAAGGCTAAACTCGATGCGGACAAGGCCAACCGAGCGAAGTCGGATTTTATTGCCAAAATGAGTCACGAGTTTAAAACACCGTTGAATGCGATTCTCGGATTCTCGAATATTCTGAAAAAGAATGCTGATCCGGCAACTGAGGAGAAGCTCGATAAAATCCTTTGGTCCGGTCAGCATCTCTTAGCCCTAGTTAATGAGTCAATGGATGTGATACAGCTGGAGCAGAATTACCTGAAACTGGATTTGCGATCGGTGCCCATTGAGCAAGTCGTCATCGGATGTTTGGATATGATGCAATCAGAGGCTCGCAATAGCGAAGTTCATCTCGAATCCGACTGTGCTTCCCTGCAATTGGAGACAGACCGTAATCGCCTGCAACAGGTGCTGATGAATCTGGTCTCGAACGCAATAAAATACAATCGAAAACAGGGACAGGTAAAGGTGTCAGCTCAGCCGGTTAATGAGGCAGAGCTGGAAATTGTGGTGGAAGATACCGGAGTGGGAATCGATGCCACAGACCTACAGCTGATCTACGAGCCTTTCAGGCGATTCAGTTCCCGGCAGAATGAGATTCAGGGTCATGGTGTCGGCATGATGATATGCCGCCAGTTGGTCGAGGCATTACATGGCAGCATTCATATCAGCAGCGAAGTTGATGTCGGTACCCGGGTTTGTCTGCGTCTGCCGTTGAAGTTTCATGATGCACAGCATCCTGCTTCGGAGGGTTGAGCGATCCCTTGCTTCTAACCATCGGTGACCGGCGCGCAGAATAAAGAAGTTTGATCATTAGTTTAACCCTGCAAGGACCAGTCAAAAACTGGATTTTAACGTCGTCCCCGAACTCGATCGATTGTGATTCCTATTTTCCCGTTAGACAAATTTTATATTTACTCATATCCAGATTCCGCTTTGGGTCGTTAGCCGAAGCTGAAAAATCGAATCTGAGAGTATGCCTTCTCTAAAGCGAGCAGCCTACCCACTAACCGCGCAACCAGACGCTCCAGTCGATGCCAGCAAACGGCTCTACTGAACTGGGTCGTTAACTAGCAACGCCACCGCTAATTGAGCGTGGCAACGATTTTGCGGATTTCCTTCGGCGTGTGTTCGCCCGAGAGTGGCGTCCCGGGCATCAGATATTTTCCCATCTCAAGATCGCCAATCACGATAGGCTCGTAACCGATGTCGCGGATCAGGTTTGAAGCGACTGCGATGGCTTCTGCATCATCGCTCGCGATCGGCATTCCGATGCGCCCAGGATCTTGGTGCGCTGTGCTCATCCGTGCGGCGCCGATGGCATTGAAGGCGCGGACGATGCGCGCGCCAGGGACCAATTCCGCCGAGGCGAGACCGGCGCCTTTTTCCCGCGCCCAGGTCGCGATCTCACCGTCGCGCCAGACGAACGGGTTGCAGGTATCGATTACAATCTTGCCTTTGATCAGCGCCTCTAGATCTTTACCGACTTCGGGCAGTGCACCATAAGGCACCGAGATCATCACCACTTCACCAAAGGCGGCGGCTTCCCTCGGCGTTCCGGCATGTGCGTTGGCCCCGAGTTTGGCGGCGAGCGCTTTATCATGCTCAATGTGGCGCGAGGAAAACATGACTTCGTGTCCGGCTTTCACCCACACGCGGCCGATCCCGCCGCCGACTCTGCCCGAACCGACGATGCCAATCTTTATTTTGCCAGCATCTGCAGCGCGCGCCGTGAGCGGCAGTCCCTCGATCATCAATGCCGCCGTAGCGGCCCCTGCAACCTGCAAAAATCGACGACGGCTTTTTCTTGTGATGGCTTTCGCTTTCATGGCGAGCCTCCATTGATTACGGTTGGCCTATTCGGGGAACAGTATACCTATTAACTGAAATCTGGCTTACTTTCCGAGGTTTTTAATCGTCAGCTTTCTCGATAGTGGACTCTCATAAATCCCCGGCAGGAGGCAATCTTCGGTCAGGAACGGACCCCCGGCTTCCTCTAAAACTTCAAATATCTACAAATACTGGAAGTAAAGTTGGAGAGAGCTCCTAGCGACAGTTTGATCTACGTCAATCCCGCTATTACTAAAGAAATTATGATGATTTAAATCCTGATTTTGTCAAAATTTATAAAAGAATGACGGTTCTCAATTTTTCAGTCATGTTATGTATTTTAATTCTATCCTCAGTCCTTCACGCGACTGAAACGGAAGAAAGAAAAAAAATCTACGAAAATGAACTCTACCTGCATCAATACGAGCTTTTGCTGTATTACAAACAAATATACGCAGAGGAGGAGACGATATTCGACTATTGCGTTAGAGAATATAATAAAGAAAATAAATCCTTTCAATCTGGTCTATACGGGAGATTCGATATCGGGTCCAAGGTCGGAGCCTGCACGAGGCGTCAAGTAAAACTAAAGGACGTGATTCTTGGATATGCACAAGATCAGTTAGGTGAACGGTCCTTGGCACAAGGTATTTACGACGAGTGTATTGAATATTATCCCGAGAGTGGAGTCACAAGAATAAGTAAGTGTGTTAAAACCAGGATAGTGTTGGATAGCAAGCTGGAAGACGATATTGTCGAGAAAAAGATTTATCAAAAGTGCGACTCTAAATGGCGTAAGCACGGTGCCAGCGCAATTAATAATTGTTCAATAACGGAGGCGAATTACTACCGTGACAAGGGTCAGTTACGAGACTGAAAATCTAGTTTCAAACAACCAATTAACGTCTTGATTG
>JARFPR010000208.1 GCA_029288195.1 Gammaproteobacteria bacterium
GCATAATACTGTTAAGCTGGGATTAACCAGAACCGGATAATGTGACAGAATGTAATTATTTTCTGGTTCAACTTGCTGCGCACACGTTATCTTCTATTTGCAGGTCTGATACCTGCACTTTTCACCCAGCCCGGCTTAACAGCCGAAGACTGGAGTCTGTGCCGTATTCCATCGTTTAACTTCCTGGAAACAGAAGCTCCCGCATCCGACGGAATAATAATCGAGGCGCAGACCATTGTCAGTGAAGACAGCGAGTCACTCCACCTGACAGGTGATGCCAACATAACCCGGGCGCAGCAGAAAATAATCGCAGACGACATCCGCTTTAACAAATCGACCGAGGCCATCAGCGCCACGGGAAAGGTGGAGTTTGCAAACCCTGACTACCGCCTGCACAGCTCGAGCGTGCAGATCGATAATAAAAACGATAGTGCGACTTTCGAACAACCTGAATTCGAACTGCCAGGTCGGCACGCACGCGGCGAAGCCCAAAAAATAGAGAAACTCGATCAGTACCGCAGTCGATTCAGTGAGCTTACCTACACCTCCTGTGACCCGGACGACAGGGACTGGCACCTGCGTGCGGCTGAACTCGAGATCGACGACGAGAGCGGTCGCGGTAGCGCAAAGCACACCACGATTTACTTTAAGGAATTCCCTTTTCTATACCTGCCCTATTTTCAGTTTCCGGTGGATGACCGTCGAATGTCGGGTATGCTCGCACCCACTATCGGTTACGACGAAACGAATGGAGCTAGTCTAATTGTTCCGGTTTACTTGAATATCGCGCCTAATTACGACATGACCCTCACCCCCGCCTCGTTGGGAAAGTTGGGTTTACAGCTCAATACTGAAAACCGCTACCTGTTCGAGGCGCACCAGGGAAAGCTGGATTTATCCTATCTCGATGATGAAGAACTCGATGATTCACGCTGGTTTCAGCAATGGCAGCATAAAACATCCTTTGCCAATGACATCAACGGCGATTTGTTACTGGCCGAAGTCTCCGACCGCGACTTTTTTGACGACTTTGACAGCATCGCTCCCGAGTACAATGATATTAGTCACCTCGAGCGTCATCTTAGTTTCACCCGCAATGGCGAGATCTGGAATAGCAAAATACTGTGGCAAGACTACCAGACCCTCGATGAAAGTAAGGCAATTACGAGCCGCCCCTATCGTCGCCTGCCTAGCCTAACGCTCGATGCAACACCCGAACCGTGGATTGGAGATTTGCAAACGCCCGTTAATATCGAGATTACCAGCTTTGATCGAGATGATAGCGTTACCGGTACACGCACACATGTTGTATCTTCGCTGAGTTGGAATGCTTCAGATAGTTGGTATTTCTTCGAACCTGAATTGCAGCTCGCTTTCACCGATTATCAACTCGACGATAACCCGGGTGATAACTCGATATACAGGGGTTTACCCACCTTGAGCATCGATACCGGACTCATTTTTGAACGCCAGGCCGGTTCAAGAAATCAATGGCTGCAAACCCTGGAGCCGCGCCTCTATTTTTTGCATACACCATTCGAGGAGCAAGATGATATTCCTGACTTCGATACCTCGTTGAGCTCCAGCACCTATAATAATTTATTCAAAAACAATCGTTTCACCGGCGCTGATAGAATCGGAGATGCAACCCAGGTCACCTTCGGCCTTGCCAGTCGTATATTTGATAATGATAGCGGTGCTGAACTGTTGAATGCACGTATCGGGCGGGTATTCTACTTCAAGGACCGCCGTGTCAGTCTCGACGGCAATCTTGACGAGGAAACCCGGTCCGATGCCATCGCTGAGCTCGATATCTGGCCTAACGCCAGAACGAAAATTGAGGCACGCACGGTGTACGACCAGGAGCAAAGCGAGCTGAGCGATAAGGAATTGTCGATTAATTATAGTGATAACGGTTTTGCAGCGAACCTGGGTTATTATTTTGACGAAGATATACTTGAACAAGCCCTGGTTTCGATGGCGTATCCAGTAAACGAGCGTTGGACTTTGGTAGCCAAATACCACCGTTCACTGCAATTTGATCGGCCGGTAGAGAAACTTTTAGGGATTAACTATGAATCCTGCTGCTGGGGCCTTAAAATATTGGCCCGTCAATCCGGGGATGAAGACGAAGATTTTACTGAACCGAATAACAGTATTTATTTCGAGATAACATTCAAAGGCTTAAGCCAGGTGGGCCAGGATATCGACCAGCGGCTCAGCAGCGCGATTCCCGGTTATAGACCTGGTTTCTGATGTAAGGCAGGAAAACTAATGAACAAATTCCGCTTAGTACTCACCCTGATTGGCACGCTGTTGTTGCTGCAGCCGGCTGTTGCAGCACAGGTATCACTCGACTCAATCGTCGCGATCGTCGATGAAAGCGTCATTACCAGGCGTGAGTTAAGCGATCGAATCAAGTTGTTAAAGGCGGAATTCGAACAGTCAAACCGAAGATTACCCAAGGCTGATGTATTAGAACGCCAGGTGCTTGAAGTCCTGATTAACGACTCGCTGTTACTACAGGAAGCCAGTCGTCGCGGGGTCAAAATCACCGATGGTCAACTCAACCAGACAATGCAGCGAGTAGCGCGCCAAAATAACATGAGCCTGTCAGAATTTCGTGACGCCGTTATCGCCGATGGACTGGACTATGACAAGTATCGCGAAACTGTTCGTCAAGAGCTAACGATTACAACCTTGAGCCGTCAGTATAGCCTGCGCAACGCGACTATTAGCGATAGCGAGGTTGATGATTTTATGAAGCTAAGTGGTGAGGATGAAGCTAATTACGAATACCGCCTGTCACATATTCTAATTGCCTTGCCCGATGCCGCCACTCCCGAGCAGGTTAGCAAGGCCCAGCAATTCGTCAGCGAAATTTTGACAGAGCTCGATCAGGGCGCCCAATTCGACCAACTCGCCAATACTTACTCGGCCGGTGAAACGGCGTTGCAGGGAGGCGACCTGGGTTGGCGTAAGAAAGCCGAAATTCCAAGCCTGTTCACAACCCAGATACTGGCAATGGAACCGGGTGACCATGCCGGTCCGATTCGCAGTGCCAGCGGATTTCACATTGTACATCTCAAGGAACGCCGTAATCTCGAACAAACCATATCCCGGCAAACTCGCACGCGGCATATTTTAATCAAGCCCAATGAATTGATTTCCGATGACGAAGCGCGCAAACGACTGCTCGAATTCCGCAGCAGAATCGAGGCCGGGGAAGACTTCGCGAGGCTGGCTAAACTCTACTCTGTAGATTACAACTCCGGGGCGGATGGGGGCGATATTGGATGGATGGACCCCGGTGCCACCGTCAAGGAATACGAGACCGCGGCGAATCAACTTAAACAGGGTGAACTCAGCCAACCCGTCCGTAGTCAATTTGGCTGGCACCTGAT
Organism: Gammaproteobacteria bacterium; assembly: GCA_029288195.1. Taxonomy (GTDB): domain Bacteria; phylum Pseudomonadota; class Gammaproteobacteria. The sequence continues at coordinate 3,405 of JARFPR010000208.1, forward strand.
TGAAGTTACCGGCCGCCGCGAGGTTGACGAGACCGAGCAGAACAAGCGCAAAAAAATATATTCGCAGTTACTCGAGCAGAAGCAACGTGAAGTATTTGATCTCTGGAAACGTCGCTTGAGGGACGAAGCCTATGTCGTCTTTCCGCAGAAGCCTGATGCATGAAGCCAGGATCATAATTACTTCTGGTGAACCCGCGGGTATCGGCCCGGACATTATTGCAAGTATTAATCCCGCCAGCTTCGATGCGCGGCTGGTTGTTATCGGCGATCGCGAAATGATACATTCAAGAGCCGATGCACTGGGATCAGAGTTTAAATTCGTCGACTATGACGCGGCTAAGAACCCTGCCGATTCTATCGAGATTATCCATCAGCCTCTCGAGCAATCCTGTGTGCCAGGAAAACTTGATAGCGCCAACGCAAAATACGTGCTGACACTCCTCGAGACCGCCTGCAAGGCCTGTCTCGACAATCGATTCGACGCCATGGTAACGGCTCCGGTACAAAAGGAAGTCATCAATCGCGCCGGAATATCTTTTTCCGGGCACACCGAATACCTGGCCGACATCTGCGAATCGCCCCGACCGGTAATGCTGCTTGTTGCCGAAAAGCTTAGAGTCGCACTGGTAACGACACATTTACCACTGCGCCAGGTTGCCGATGCAATCGACGAGCAGTCGATCAGACAGGTAATCGAAATTCTCGACCTTGATTTACGCAACCGCTTCGGAATCCAGGATCCCTGTATCAAGGTGGCCGGCCTCAATCCCCATGCCGGTGAAAACGGGTACCTTGGACGCGAAGAAATCGAAGTAATTATCCCCGTTCTCGATAAGCTGAAGTCCGAAGGCATGAACTTGAGCGGGCCCTATCCCGCGGATACTTTATTTACGCCCCACATGTTGGCGGACGCCGATGCAGTGCTAGCGATGTATCACGACCAGGGTTTACCGGTACTGAAACATGTCGGTTTTCATAACGCGGTTAACACCACCCTGGGATTACCGATCATTAGAACCTCGGTTGACCACGGGACCGCACTCGATCTGGCAGGAACGACAGCAGCCAGGCCCGATAGCCTGTTTGCCGCAATCAATTCAGCAATACTTCAAGCACATAACAAGCAGCAGAATGCCCCAGGCTCGTAAACGCTTCGGGCAGCATTTCCTGCATGATCAGAACATTATCGATTCCATTCTGCGTGCACTCGATCCACTACCTGGAGAAAATATAGTCGAGATTGGTCCCGGTCGTGGTGCCTTGACCTACCCCTTGCTACAACGCTGCGAAACCCTGACTGCAATCGAGCTGGATCGGGACCTGGTGCCAATACTAAAGCAGCAGGCATCTCGCTTCGGTACGCTGGAAGTAATCAATGCAGATATACTCGAATTCGAACTATCAAGCATCCCGCATGGGGAAGGCTTTCGCCTGGTGGGCAATCTTCCATACAACATTTCTACTCCGCTCATGTTTCACCTGCTCGAGTCGGCACAAAATATTCGCGACATGCATTTCATGGTGCAAAAGGAAGTGGCATTACGAATCGTTGCCCATCCGGGGGAAGCCAACTACGGCCGCCTTTCAGTGATGCTGCAGTATCGATGCGATTGCCAGTACCTGTTAGACGTCGCTCCATCCTGTTTCAAACCGCCTCCCAAAGTCGATTCCGCGGTCATTCGCCTGGTACCTTTGAGCGAACCCCTGCAGGATGTTGGCGACTACACGAATTTTTCCAGGATCGTGCAGTCGGCTTTTGGCCAACGCAGAAAGACTATTTCAAATTCGCTGAAACCAATTCTCGATCGTGAAACAATTATTGCCTGCGAGATCGACCCGGGGTTGCGAGCCGAGAACCTTGCAATTACAGATTTCGCCAAACTCAGCAGAGCCTGCACACCATGACCAGTCTTTCCCTGATCGTCGCAATGGACAATAACCGCCTGATCGGAAACAAAAACGAATTGCCCTGGCACCTGCCAGCCGATCTGGCATTCTTCAAACGCACGACGATGGGGAAACCGATCGTCATGGGACGCAAAACTTTCGAATCAATCGGCAAACCGCTACCAGGTCGTCGCAACATTGTCATAACCAGAGATCCCAACTTCAGCGCCGCAGGTTGTGAGGTCGCCGACAGTATCGAGGCCGCTTTGTCACTAACCGGCGGCGATGACGAGGTGATGCTGATCGGTGGCGCGAGTTTGTATCAACAAACCTTAGACCTGGCAACGCAATTATACATTACACGAATCCATCACAGTTTCGAGGGTGATACCTGGTTTCCGGAAATCAATCTGGGCGAATGGATAGAAGAATATCGTGAAGACTTTGCAGCAGATCACGCCAACCAGTATGCGTATTCGTTCATTAAATATGTGCGAGAATTTTGAATTAATTTATTGTAGACTGATTCGCCCGGATGTAAGAGGGACAACCTGAATGGACAAAGATCCACACAAGGAATTGAAGCGCATAGAGAGCCGAACCTATATTATTGGCAGGGAAGGTCACATCTATATCAATGACCCGACTGTCAGTAAGCAACACGCTGAAATACAGGTCGTCAAGGGCGAGGTCTACCTGCGCGACCTAGGTTCGACCAACGGCACCTTCCTGATAAAGAACAACCGACTGGTGCCTTTCCACGAGGGCTATGTGCAGATACATCAGCCGATAGTATTGGGTAATCGTCAGTATACGATTCAAGGGCTACTGGAAATTGCCGGGGCTTTTGCGGCGCAATACGACGACTCTTAAGGCCTCATTTACACCGCAATTGTCCTGATTCCCGGCGGGCAAGCACAAGCCAGGTAACGATAGTCCTGTCCCAAAAATCAGCCCGGGCTATATGCCGACAGCAAGCAGTAACAGACCTACAATCCAGACCCATGAAGAATTAGACGACTGCTCTTCCACCTGGGACTTTGGTACTTCGACTTTGTTAAAGCTTTGCACTTCATCCTTGTCGAGGAGCCCTGCAGGTACCGGGGCCTCATCTTCAAACACCAGTACCCCGGGTGTTGCCGTTCCATATTCACCCATCACCATGAGGATTCGAACATCGTCATCCGTAGACACCGAAATCTCACCGTTGAGTACCACGGCATGCAACTTTGCATCGGGATCGTTGCGACTGACGTTCTGGGTACAGTCATCCTGTTTACACAGCTTGATAACATACTCGGTGCCACGAATACCGATCGTTGCAAACCCGGTTTGAACCTTGTAGTTGGCATTCGAACTTGCGCCGATGGAACCGGTTATTTTTCGCAGGCCCCCACGAATGAGATCTAAAACGCTACTACTTTCCTCACCGTTACCGGCGCTGATCACGTACTCGCTAATCTTCAGTGCCGAATCTTCCTTTAAGTGAACCTCTGCGCCATCGTCCATCAAGATATACAGGTGGGCGCCTGCCTCTGTCTCCAGCCGATCGCCTTCGAATATCTGGGAATTGATTTGCAATTGATGTACCTTGCTATCGCTCCCCCTGGATGTGGCCTGGCCGACTAGCTGCGCGACATAACCTACCTTGATTTTTGGTGCCAACTCTTCCTGCTCGTAGACTCGTTTAATATCCACCAATTTCAAACGCAAGCCGGGGATCAAGCGATCGGAATATTGAACAAATGAGTACGGATTTGTTTCGATCAGCTTCGCCTTGATCTGCGGCCAGAGATCCTTGTCCCTGGGATATATTCGTCGAATGATATCGTCGATCGTCATGTCTTCGGAAATCTTCAGAATGACTCGCGACGATGGAACCAGTTCCACGTCAGCTGCATTTACCACCGGTTGATAAAAGGCATTCGACAAAAGTAGCAGCAGCAGGGTGGGGACTAGATTCCTGTTCAAGATTCATCACCTTCTATCAAGGTTATATCTTCCGCCTGTTGCAACGCATGGCTAACAAGACCTGTGGTGGCCCATAAAATTGCGAGCTGGTTATCATCAAACCGGTCACTGGACATATTGTTGTTTACCTCGATAAACCCGTAAGTTTCCGCATTGTTAAACAACGGCACACGTATGAGAGCGTTGGTATTAGACTAACGCTGGTATAGACAAACTATAGTTGTAAACCGACCAATAATGACGAAAAACGGGGGCTTGAAACATTATCAGGTGGCCAAATGTGAACTAATTAACCTGCAACTATCAGCAGCTAAATGTCGTCTTGTAAACTGTATAGGTTTCAAAGAATTTATTAATATCGCGACAATATAGCTCATTTTCGACGACGTTCGCGACAAATTAACTGGTTTTTATCAATTGCTCGTGTTTCTTCATGTATGAATCGACAAAAAACCAGTCCTCGGCGTCAAAATCAACCCGCAGCGCCACCAGGTGCCCGCCCCAGACACAGCCGCCGTCCAGTGCGAAGTAACGCCCGTAACATCCTACCGGGAGCGTCGACCAGTGCCCGAACATCACACGGACATCGTCTCTGAGCGTTGCTTCCCACTGAAACCAGGGAACGAGTCCGCTGCGTATGTAACGACGTGGCGTGCGGTTGACGGTGAAGTCCAGCTTCAGCTCGTGATCGAAATATCGCATGCGCGTAAACACATTGGTGATAAAACGTAAACGCTTGCCACCCTCGAGATCATCCGACCAGGCCGTAGGCTTGTTGCCATACATTTTTTTGAAAAACCAGGCGGCATCATCACTATGCAGTACAGTCTCTACTTCACGGGCGAGTTTCCTCGCCTTGCTCAGCCCCCAGGCAGGATGAATGCCGGCATGCACCACGACGGCACCGTGTTCCTTGTCATAATGCAACAGGGGTTGCGATTTCAACCAGTCCATCAGCTCGCCACAATCGGGGCTGTTGAGTATCTTGCGCAAATCCCTGGATACGCGAATTTTCTTGATGCCGTGATACAGCGCGAGCAAATGCAGGTCATGATTCCCCAGCACGGTAAGTGCACTGTCACCCAGGGATTTAACGAGACGCAAGGTCTGCAATGATTCCGGACCACGGTTTACTAGGTCGCCACAAAACCAGAGCGTATCCTCGGCAGAATCGAAATTGATTTTCTCCAGTAAACGACAGAGCTCGCTATAGCAGCCCTGAATATCACCTATCGCGTATATCGCCACTGGACAACTAATGCAGTACGCGGGGAGTGGACAACACAAACTCCTCGATAGGTGCATCGAAATGGGAGCCGTCATCGGCAACCATCTGGTAACTGCCTTTCATGGTGCCGACCGCGGTTTCCAGCATAGTGCCGGAGGTATAGACAAACTGCTCGCCTGGCTTCAGCAAAGGCTGTTCACCGACAACACCATCGCCACGCACTTCCTGGACCTTTTGATTGGAATCGGTAATGACCCAGTGCCGGGTCATAAGTTGCGCACTTTGCTGACCCTCGTTCTGGATTGTAATCGTGTAGGCGAAAACGTAGTGGTTCTGCTCGGGATTTGACTGATCCTCGATGTATCGGGTTTCGACGTCGACCTTGATATTATTTAAACCTGGCTCATTCATCTAATCTGTTTTCCCGTTGATCATTTTACTTTGTATTATACCGCGACCGCTGCCTTGATGTGTTCGTGGCACTGGTAGTTCTGCAGTTCAAAATCCTCGAAACGAAACGCCAACAAGTCAGTTACTTCCGGATTCAGCTTCATCCGGGGCAGGGCAAAAGGCGCGCGTTGGAGCTGTAGACCGGCTTGCGGCAAATGATTGGTGTAAAGGTGCGCGTCGCCAAGCGTATGCACAAAATCTCCCGCTTCGAGACCGGTCACCTGGGCCACCATCAATAACAATAGCGCATAGGATGCTATATTAAACGGCACGCCGAGGAACACATCGGCACTGCGTTGATAGAGTTGGCAGGAAAGGCGCCCTTCAGCGACGTAAAATTGGAAAAAGGCGTGGCAGGGGGGTAACGCCATGTTTTCAATTTCACCTACATTCCAGGCACTGACAATCAGGCGACGCGAGTCCGGATTGGTCTTGATTTCGTTAACTACCTGTTGAATCTGATCGACCACCTGTCCATCTGCAGCCCGCCAGGAACGCCATTGCGCACCGTATACAGGACCCAGATCACCATTTTCATCGGCCCATTCATCCCAGATCCGGACCTTGTTCTGCTTCAGATAGCTGATATTGGTGTCGCCTTGCAGAAACCATAACAGCTCGTGGATGATGGAATGCAGGTGCAGCTTCTTGGTAGTGATAAGCGGAAATCCCTGGCCCAGGTCGAAGCGCATCTGGTAACCGAAAACCGATCGGGTACCGGTGCCGGTGCGATCCGTTTTTTCGGCACCGTGCTCGAGCACGTGTTGCATCAGGTCAAGATATTGCCGCATTGTTGCTTTCCCTTTTTGCGAGTGTTAACAGAATAAGGCCAACTATAATCATTGGAATCGATAATACAATGCCCCTGGTAAGCCATTCAGTATTAAACAGATAACCGATATGCGCGTCCGGCAATCGAATGAATTCAACACTGGTTCGAGCCAGTCCATACAACAAAAGAAAGTACCCGGATACGGTCATTACCGCGCGCGGTTTTGACGATATAAACCACAACGCCGCAAACAACAGAATGCCTTCGAGCAACATTTCATAAAGCTGCGTCGGGTGGCGCGCGCTGAAACATAACGGTCCGGCGTAGTCGATATAGCGGTCAGGCGGAAATTGTTCGCAGGACAGTTTCATTGCCCAGGGCACCTTGCCGGGTGCACCCCAGAGCTCGGCATTGATAAAATTTCCAAACCTGCCGGCAGCGAGTCCGAGCGGCACCAATGGCGCGATAAAATCGGTTAACTCCCAGAACCTGCATCCAAGCTTGCGCCGATAAATCTCCATCGCTACCAATACCCCAAGAAAACCGCCATGAAAAGACATGCCGCCCTCCCAAATCTTGAACAGGTACAGCGGGTTTTGCAGAAAACTGTCGAAGTTGTAAAAAATGACCGAGCCAATACGCCCGCCGAGCACCGCGCCCAGCGCACCGTAAAAAATAAGGTCGTCAATCTGTTCGGGTTTAACCAGGGATTGGTCCTGTCGGGCACGGTACTTGCCGAGCCACCAGGCACTGGCAAAAGCGAGCAGGTACATGAGCCCGTACCAGTGCACCTTGACGGGACCTAAAGAAATCGCGACGGGATCAATCGAAGGGAAAGCAATCATTGTGGATAGTTCTGATTCGAACTCATGGGGAAGCCTGATCAGGGTGTTATTATCGCACGGAAACAATGCAGAATGTACAAACATGTCGAATGCACTTGCTAGTGAATCGAGCCTGCAAGGTAGATTGCACAAAAAACGAGCGACCAGGCGGTTCGCTTGCAGATTTGTGAAGGTTTAGTTTGTCGTCGACCCACGCATTATCTTGACCGGTTAATCCAGTTAATCGACAAACAGGACCAGGAACCAGACCGCAACCATTAGAATGATGGCCAGTGCCACCGCGGCGGAAGCCATATCCTTAGCCCGGCCCGAGAGTTCGTGCTGCTCGTCGCCGAAACGATCGACAACCGCTTCGAGCGCGGAATTCAGGATCTCGACCAGCGGCAACAACAGCACGCTCGACACCAGTAGGGCTTTTTCGACACCGTTGTCGCCGAGATAAAGTCCCAGGGGAACCATTACGATACACAGCCAGGTTTCCTGGCGAAACGCGGCCTCGTGGCGATAGGCGGCACGTAATCCCTGCCAGGAGTAGCCGCTCGCCTTTACCAGTCGCGCGAAGCCCTTGTTGCCGCTATTGGCCATGCCATCTCCCAGGTAAACCGTTTGCGTGCTGGCACAGATGCCATTTTGCGATCAGTGTGATTATCGATCTCGAGTCTGGCGCGAACATGACTTATGGCTTAGTAAATGCCGGGCAATCGCGGCAATAAGCGTCGCTGATTATTCTTCGTCAGCTATGACTTCCATGTAGGCTTCGGCCTCGAGCAATGATTCGACTTCCTCCGGATCTTCCATCGCAACCTTGTACATCCAGCCATCGCCATAGGGGTCATTATTGATACTTTCCGGTGCGCCCTCAAGCTCATCGTTAACCTCGATAACCTCCCCAGATACCGGCGCGTACGTATCGGAGGCCGCCTTGACCGATTCGATTACCCCAACCGAGTCACCGGCGGCAATGGTACTGCCCTGCTCGGGTAATTCAACATAGACTAGATCACCCAGTAATTCCTGGGCATGATCGGACACGCCGATGGTTGCGACATTGTCTTCAATCAGGACCCACTCGTGCGAAGATAAAAACTTAAGTTCTACTGGCACTTCACTCATTTATTGTTACCCCCCTTCGGTTAACATGGATTTCCCCTCGCGCACAAAGGGAAGTTTAACAATTTCAGCCTTCAGCAACCGGTTTCGAACCTCAACTTCCACCTGCCCGCTCGCGCCCACAGGCACCCTGGCCATGGCTATCGATTGCTGCAGGGTCGGTGAATAACTACCCGAAGTAATCTCGCCCTCACCTTGCGCAGTCAACACTTTCAAATGATTGCGCAACACACCCTTGTCTAATAATAACAGACCGACGAAGCTTTGCTGAACACCCGCTGCCTTTTCCGCCTCAAGCGCCTGGCGACCGATAAAAATGCGCTCATCCGACATCGCCACGGTCCAGCTCAAACCGGAAACCAGCGGGCTCGTGGTTTCATCCATGTCGGAGCCGTATAGATTCATGCCGGCCTCGAGACGCAAGGTATCGCGGGCGCCAAGACCACAGGGTGCAACCCCGGCCTCGAGCAGGCGATCCCAAAGGTCGGCTATCTGTTCACTCAACATCAGGATCTCGAAGCCGTCTTCACCGGTATAACCGGTGCGTGCGACGAAACAGTCGTCGAATTCAACCCCCTGGAAACGCGATAATTGCTGCACTGGCAGCTGCTGATATTCGGCAAACAGCTGCGTTGCCCTGTCTCTTGCATTGGGTCCCTGGACCGCCAGCATTGCAACATCGTCACGAAATTTTATTTTGAGATCGGCGTAGGATTGCGCCTGCAGCTCCAGCCAGGCCAGGTCTTTCTCGCGCGTTGCTGAATTGATTACCACGCGATAAAAATTGTCGCGCAGGTAATAAGTAATCAGGTCATCGATCACGCCGCCCTGCTCATTGAGCATGCAGCTGTATAACGCTTTTCCGCTAACTGTCAGCCTGGCGACATCATTCGCGAGTAAATATTGCAGGTAAGCCTTCGCGTCACCACCGCTGACGTCAACCACGGTCATATGCGAGACATCGAACATCCCGGCATCGTTACGCACTGCCTCGTGCTCCGAGATTTGCGAGCCATAATTAATGGGCATGTCCCAGCCGGCAAAATCGACGATTTTGGCACCTGCATCGAGATGGCACTGGTATAGCGGTGTTTTGTTTCCCATCGATAGTTACCCCTCGGACCTGGCGCCTCGTCAAGCACAGTCACTAAAGGATAGAGCCTGTCCGAGTCGAATTAAAGCGTTATTTACAAATCAGGCTACCCGGTTCTTCATCATACTCCTTGAGCAACTCTTCCATGATGGCGTCGGCCTGAGATTGATTACTGGCAACAAGGTAGGACAATTCCTCGCTATTTTCGGCAAAGGCGATCAAGTCATCGATAACCGAATCCGGGCTCGCAGGACTTGCACCGAGGATAGTGAAGACGCCACCGGTGGCATCGATAAACAGGACATTTCCCCCGGCATCTAGAACCTTAGCAAAACTACCACTGACACCTCCAGTAAAATTGAACGGGCTGAAATCGTCTGTAACCAATCCCAGTGAATTAGCCGTAAAACCAACTAACAGGATTCCTCCATTGAGCGTTGTTGCGCCATTTACAGTTAGCTGGTCAGATATCGTGGTGCTGCCATTATTTAATACTTCGACTACCAGGTTGGAACTCGCACCCTGGGTATAGGTACCTCCGATGATCAAATTTCCAAGCGTGTCTAGCCCACCAACAATCACCGCGCCACTACTGTTGTCGACATCGCCAGCCACAGTGCCAGTTCCGCTCAGATTTGCGCCACCGGTTAACGTCAATGTACCACCAAGGTTTGTCAGATCGAGAACCGCATTGTCGAGCTGCAAACTACCCGTGTTATTCAGATTGGCAGGTAAAGTCAGGGTTACCCCGTTACCAGCACTCACGGTACCAGCCGTATCAAGAGTGCCGTTTAAGCCTCGGTCCTGCGCAAATACGAGTGTGGCATTATTGGCAACGTTATAGCTGCCCTGATCATTGACATCGGCATCATCTACAACGAGGGTGCCATTTACTACATTGACGATACTCGCAGCATCATTGATGAAATCGACCGATATCGTAGTCTGGCCGGCAAGGTTGTTAAACACACCACCATTATTAATAAAGCTGCCAGCACCGGTGATGATTCCACTGCCACTTTGATTGAAACTCAAGCCACCCGTATTGTCGATCGTCGCACCGTTTGCCAGGGCCAGGTCACCGTTGCCGGACATGTTGATATCGTTCTGGTTCATGTCTAGCGTGATCGTATCCAGCGTCTTGGTGCCAGATCCGCTGATCGCCAGGGTGGTGTCACCGGGTGATACACCCAGTACCAGGGTGGCGCCACCGGCGATAGCGCCGCCAGTCCAGGAATTATTCAGATTTGACATCGTGGCCACGGCATTGAAGGTAACCGTGCCTCCGGTCAGGTTGACGGTTCCAGGCATGCTGGTGAGACCGTTAAAGACTGCGCTGCCACCAATGTGGGTCATGATGCCGTTGAAGGACGTCGTGCCGGCAAAGGTCTCAATGCCACCGCTTTGGCTATAGCCGGCGTTAAATGTCACGTTACCGTTGAAAGTCGCATTGCCACCGGCATGGCTAAAGTCCCCATCAAAACTGGCATCGCCATTATTAATTAAGGCACCACCGTTGACGGCCAGCACAGCGCCACCGTTCACGGACAGATCGACGACATTATCCTGTATCGTCAGCGTGCCGGTGCTCAGGCTCAAACTGCTACCTATGTCGAGCGTAAGACTCGCTATCGTGGCTGCACCACCGTCGAAAACCACGTTATCGCCGTTAGCCAGTACCACGTTGGTATTGGCATCCGGCAACACATCGAGACTCCAATTGAGCGGATCGAACCAGTTATCCAGCACACCACCGCCGTCCCATAGGAATCCCACCGAAGTTACCGTAAGGTTCAAGGTGTTGGCGTTGTAGGTAATACTGTGCGTAGCTCCGTTTGGCTGATTAACAGTCCCGAAGGGGGTCGTGGTGTCACAACTGGTCACACATGTGATCACGTTATGCATTTCACCCACAGCGGGAATAAACGCAAGTAAAGAGATATCGAGGATCGAGCCGGCAACGTTACCGTAGCCAAGTGAATTGGTGACCGCCAGTACATCGTGAGTTACCGCGCTATCGATCTCGACTTCGAAGGTACCCAGGTTGTTGGTGAAGTCACCCACGATTGTCAGCGTACCAACGTTGCTCTGCCCACCCGGACGCACGGTGCCACCGTTGTTGACGACGTCACCAATATAAGTGCCGCTGCCCGACAACACATCACCTGCAACAAGATCTAGTGTCACAAGGTTCAGATCGAGTGTGCCGGTCTGCACATCGACGCTGCCGGCGTTCGAGCTGTTCACGGTGCTATCAATCGACGTATTGACACCCGCCGATTTAACAATCGTGGCGCCATCAAGGTTGTTGAAGGTTGAAGTCGCGCCACCCAGGTCGACAATGCCGACGTCGCCCGCAAAATCAAAGACGCCGCTATTGTTGACTACCGATCCATTTTGCAAACCCAGATTACCACCGGCGTAGTTGGTATCCCCAAAAACATTGAGTGTCGTACCCACGAGGCCATTACTGGCACCAGCCGATACGCCGAATGCAGAATTAAGGTTGACCGTCCCTCCTGCTATGGTTGACGTATTCGTCCAGTTGAGGCCGCCGTTCAGAATCAGTGTGGTGCCGGTTATATCGACACCACCTGCATTGAGGATCACGAGGCCATCGAGGGTTGAACTGCTGGCAAGCGTCAGCGTGCCGCCGATCAGGTTCAGCGTGGCATCCGCTCCGAGCGCCAAGGTATTGGCATCAGCGGCACTGGCAATGTCCACGCTAAAACCCGATCCGTTCGGAATAGTGGCGTCATTCGCGATATTCGGCACACCAAAGTCCCAGTTCGCCGGGTTATTCCACAAATCATCGACACCGGCACCGGTCCAGGTAATAAGGCCCGAGAGGTCCAGTACGATGGTCAAATCATTCGCGTTGTAGGCCGGGCTGATATTTTCGCCGCCGATTGGAACGATGGTGCCAAACTGGCTGCCACCGAAGGCCGCAAAGGTGATCGGACTGAAGGTATCGTTATTGACAACCGTGTAGCCACCAACGGCGAGCAGCGTCAGGGTGTCGTTGAAATCCGCCTGTCCGCTGACCGCGATCAAGTCATAGGTGACACCCGCGGTAGCAGGGGACTGGATGTCAATTTCGATCCCGCCCGTGGAATTGGTCAGGTTGCCGGTGACCGTAATGGAGCCGATCGCGAGGGCACCACCTGGCTGGATCGTGCCACCGTTGTTAATCACGTCACCGACGATGGTTCCCGAACCACTAAGGTTGCCGCCAGTAATCGCCAGATCGGTGGGTATAGTCAGGATGCTATCGTTCAAATTGATCTGGCCGGCGGTTTGCACGAATACGCCGGTCCCACCTATCGTGATATTGCTGAACAGGCTGAAAACGCCCTGGTTGTCGAAGGTTTCCGAACCGCTGCTGAGCGTAAAGATGGCGCCCGCATTGGCATTGAAGGTTCCGCTGTTGGTAAAGGTACGCAGGCTGTCAACCTGGATATCACCCGCCTGCCAGTCGAGCGTGCCGGCATTGGTCCAGTCGCGTGACAGGGTCAGGCCACCGACCTGGTTCGTGGTACTGGCGCCGGTGGTGGTGAGCAAGCCGCTACCCGAGATCACTCCCCCGGTCCAGTCGAAGCTGCCGTCAACAACGAGATCGCCGCTGCCGGTGAGAGTTCCCGCGAGCATATCGAAGGCCAGTGTAGCCGGCAGAGTCAATGGGCTCGTGGTATTAACGTCGAGTACTCCGCCGCTGAGACTCAGGGTACCGGCAGTGCTGGTTAGGTTAAAGCCGTCGTTCAGTGTGCGCCCGCCGCCGTTAATGTTTACCGCACCGTCACCGACTGTCCAGGTACCGGCCTCAGCGCCGGACCCGGTGCCGATCGTCAATATGTTCGCCGCGCCGATGACGAAACTGCCGCTGTTATCGAACGCGCCGCCACCCCCGAAAGTGGTATTGGTGTTGACGTTCAGCGTGCCCTGGTTGTTGAAAGTTTCAGCGCCGCTGTTGAAAGCAAATATACCGTTGGCATCAGCATTGAAGATGCTGGAATTGATAAAGGTTCGACCACTATTGATTAGAATATTGCCGTTTTGCCAGTTGACAGTACCCGCATTGGTCCAATCGCGTGACAACGTCAACCCAGCAGGCTGGTTTATTGTGCTGGTGGCATTGGTAACTAGCAGGCCTGTGCCCGTAAGCGTGCCGCCAGTCCAGGCAAAATTGCCATCAACGATAATGTTTCCATTGCCGCTTAAAGAACCGCCGCTGATACTGAGATCACCATCGAACTGGGCGCCGCTGGCAATCGTAAGACTGCCAGCGGTCAGGGTAACCGAGCCACCCGTTGCCAGGCTCAGGGTATCGGCATTAGCCGCCGCTGCGACGGTAACGTTGAAAACACCGATGATGACATTATCACCGATAAGCGGCACGAGATTACCCGACCAGTTTGCGGCGGTATTCCATAAGCCGTCGCCGCCACCATCGTTCCAGAAAATACCGCCCGCAATAAAGCTGGTCTCGAGAAAAGTTGCACCGTATACCGGCGGACCAAAACCGACCACCAGGTTCTCGATAGCGAAGGTATTCGCCAGCGTCCCGCCACTGGTGACGTCTATCAGGCGATAGGTGCCATCTACAGGAGGCCCGGCTAGCTGCGCAACATCGATCGTGCCATCCAGGGAGGCGATCACAGACAGACCATCAACGATCAGTTGATCGAAATCGGTGCCGGCAACCAGGCCGGTCTCGTCGATCTCAAACTGCAGTTCCGAGGTGCTGCCGAGGGTCAGATTACCCCGTATGGTGAGGATTCCAGTGGCGAGATTACCTCCGGGTTGCACTGTACCGCCGCCATTAACGACATCGCCGATAAAGGTTCCGCCACCGCTAAGGACACTAGCCGTATTGAGAGTTAAAGTCCCGCCACTCAGGCTGAAGCTACCGACTTGTATATCCACGGTTGCGCCGTCGTGGTTGTAGGTAACGCCGCTGGCCAGAGATGACGTGCCGACACCATTCTTCGTAATCTGTCCCCCGGTATTGTTATTGAACACCCCCGAGGAATCACTACTCACGATCGAGTTGATTGCCTGGAAGTCGAATTGACCGTTATTATCGAACACCGCGGCAGCGTTCAGGAACAGCCAGTTTCCAGCACTGGCATAGTTGGTCGTGCCCTGGTTATCCAGCGTCACAGCGTTCAGGATGTGACTGCCATCAGTGGTGATGTCCAGCGTCGCACCCAATCCGATCACCAGGGATCCGGTACCCCCGCCACTAACGGTAGATATGCCATCCCAGTTCATACCACCGTTCACGGTCGCGGTCGCGCCGGTCACGTCCAGCACACCAGCGCTTAAATTCAAAGTCTGGATCGTCATATTCGAACTGATGGTGGCGGTACCGCCATTGATCAGGACGGTTTCGTTGGTAGCGTCGATGGTGCCACCGTTGGCATCCAGCGTGGCGGTACCCAGGTTGATCTGACCGCCGACCGGAGCGGCAATATCGGCGTCGAGAATGATATTCATTACGCCCGATGTGGAGGTAATGTCCGCATTGATATTGATATCGTTGTGCGCTCTTAAAGTGAGGCTGGCAGCAGCACCGGAACTCTTGTTAATCGGATCGACAACCGTGATATTGCCCGGTTGGAGATTGGTTCCAGTGGTTTGTGTTGTTACGCTAACGCTGGTTCCGCCGTTGAGTGCCGTTTCTATCGTGGTGGTGGTCAGGATCGCTGAATCGTCAGTCGAAAAATGGTCGGGGCCGGGGGTAATATTGGCATCCGGACCAGTGTCCTGGATCGTAATATCATTCGGATCGATCAGCCACTCACCCGCTTCACCGTTCGCTGCAGAAGCATCGGGTGCGCGGGTGATATCGAGAGACTCGAGCCCCGAGGTTTCGATAAAACCGCCGTCACCGGAAACTGCACCACCTCTGGCGCTGACTTCACCATGGACGTGGATATCCTCGGTAGCAAACAGAATAACTTTACCGCCGTCGCCCGTTTCGATCGCATCGGCCTTGACGCTCGCGTCGGCACCGACACGGGTTGAAGTCGCATTGCGGATCTCCGGGTTCTGGCCCATCCGGTCACCACCGATCAGGATCGTGCCGCCACCATGATGACCCGAGGCGTCGATGCTCGCGGTTCCAGTCACATCGATCCGGTCGGCTTCAATCGCTATCTCGCCACCCTGTTCCCCGGTTGCAATAATGTCACCGGATATTTCGGCACTGGTCTGTGCCACCAGGCTGATGCTACCGTCGGCGTTTTTGACAATGCCGGTCGCGTTGATCGAACCGCTGTGTTTCAGGTTGCCGGCAAACAATCGCGCTGCGCCCTGCCTGGCGATGATATCGCCGAGGTTGATGATGCCATTATCGGTTGACTGCACGTCGAATTCGATCGACGCGTCATTCAGGCTGGTGATGGTGATGGATTCACCGGCCGCGAGAATCACGTTGCCGTTATCGACTTCGATTACGCCGCCGTTCTCGATATCCGGCGCGATCAACACCACGTTACCGTTCGGGCCAGCGTGGATATAGCCGTGGTTCTCGATACCGCCGAAACCACCGCCTTCGAACCTGAGCTTACCCTTGAGGAAATCCTCGTTGGTGATGTTTAAGCTAGAGCCATAAAACCCGGCAGTATTGATGCGTGCACCGGAGCCGATCATCAGCCCGTGCTGGTTGATCAGGAAGACCTTGCCGTTCGAATTGAGGTTGCCGTAGATATTCGACGGGTTGTTGCTGAGCACGCGGTTCATGACCGCGCTGGCGCTGCTCGGCTGAATAAAGTTGGTGGTCTGGCCGGCACCGATGTTGAAGCTCTGCCAGTTGATGATCGCGTTGTGGCTATTGGTGACGTTGAGCGTGTTTGCGTTCGGCTGCGAGAAGGTCGCGGTACCGCTGACAACCTGGGGACCATCGGGATTGGCAAGCGCACAGGTACTGACGACAGCGATAGCTATCAGGGCAACATGTCTTAAGCGCTTTATCAACATACCTTTCAATCGTAGATTAACAAGTCAGGGGTCGCTTTGCCCGGCATCAGTCATCGTACCGTGCACTCCATCGATTCCTTGTCAGCACCCCTCTCGCCGAACAGGTTCATCATTTTTTCCGAGCGCTCGTTAAAGCCGGCCGGGTCGGGCGTCTTGTCGAATTTCTGGAACGCCGGCACGTAAGCCAGACGCACCGCCCCGTCCTCGCCCGCCACGGCCGCCTCGCCCGCCCCGATGTTTATCCTGTTACCATCGGCGCCCTCGATCTCAACGTCTCCCTGGCGCACGTTCACATAGAGGCCGGGTTTGATTTCTAATTGATCAGATTCGCCGAACAAGTTGCTGTCGATCCTGACCTTGTCCGGTCTCGGCGCCCCTTCCATGTCGCGCAGCTTGGCCGGGATATCGGATACCAGTTGTGGCTGACTGGTATTGTTCTCGAGGAAAGCGGTGCGCCCATTGTCCAACAGCAACGAACCGTTGACCAGGTGCAACTCAATTGAACCATCCCAGACCTTCGCATACATACCGTTACGGGTACCTTGTGCGTAGGCGGGCCGCATAAAAAAATTGATGAACTTTCCGAGCAGCGTATCGTGCGCGGGATCGCGCATCGCATTGTTACTGACACAGTCGCCTTCACACACCAGGTCGAAGCCGGTGCCGCGGATGCCGATAGTGGCGGTCGGGGTGGCGATGCGAACCGATTTCTGGTTGAGCCGCCCGATGGCGCCGGTGATCAGACGCAGGCCACCCCGCAGGAAGCTCAGAAAAGAGTTGTTTTCATCCGGCTGCTCCGGTTTAAATTCGTGCTCCTCGATACGAAATATAGATTTCGGTAGCAGCGTAACGCGAGTATCGTCATTGAAAGCAATCACCATGTGCGACTGGATTCCGGTTTGAATCTGGTCACGCTCATACACAGCGGCGCCAGCCGCTAATACCCGGGTGTCCTGACCGTCCTTGGTGGCGCTCGCCTTGCCATTCAACACTGCAATCCGACCGACCACGCGGGTTTCGCGTTGCGCGGCTTCAACGATTGCATCTTCTTCCTGCTGGCACTCGGTACCTTCGCACAGGCGTGCGTCGAACTCGGTGCCACGAACCCCGATCGTTGCCACCGTCGTCGAAATCCGGAAAGAATTTGGTTTACGCTTGCTGATAAAACCGGTAATTGCGCGCAGGCCCCCGCGTATCAGGCTAACGAACGCATTTTCGCTGCCTTGTTGTATGTTTACATTTTCAATTTTGAAGGTGGTGTTCGGACGTAGCGTCATCCGGGTGCCATCGATCAGGCTGATCAGCGCGAAAGCACGGCTGCCGGTATTCAGGGTTTCACCATTGAAAAGGTCGGCGCCTTTGCCAATAATACGCGGCGGCTCACCTTCCAGCTGCCCGGTTAACACACCGCGCGAATAGTCGACTTCACCAACCTCTTCCGCAGCCCTTGCGGCAAGGCTGATACTGACACCAAGAATTCCGATTAACAGTATGTTAGCAATACTCATGCCGAACCTTAAAACCGGTAGACCGCGCTGAAATGGAGCTTGTCGTCTCCATCATCGTTGATACTGGTATCGAGGCCCCCGCCTTCTCCAATCACGCCATAATTCAAACTCACGCTCAGGTTTTCCTTCCACGACCAGAACATGCCGGCGCCAGCGGAAGACAGGTCAAACTCGACGCCGTCATTACCAGGCAGGTCTCCATCATTGAATTCAGTGTGGGCGAAGTCGGTGAAGACCAGGAAGCGCAGGTTGTAGGAAGTCAGGGGCGGAAACCAGACCTCGAGGCTCAACTGGTAACCCGAGTCACCCGTCACCGAACGCTCTTCGAATCCACGCAAGGTGCCAACGCCGCCGACGCCAAACTGTTCACCGGAAATCAACAGGCTGTCGGTTTGCTGCCCGGAAAAACCTGCGTGGAACAGGTAGGCTTCCGCAAACAGCTGGTCGTAGGTGATATTGAAACGCAGTGCCGACCAGCCACTCTCGGCCTCGGGTCGGTCGAAATCGTACTCGTCGTCGTCGTCGCCGACCTCCTGCACCAGCGTAACGCTGCCGAAAAAACTTTTACCGGGGGCCTGGCGACTGAACGAGTAACCCAGTTCAAGGGGTACGCTGACAACATCGGCACCACCTAAATCCGCCGTACCGAATTCGGACTTGTTGTCAAAGTTCTTGTGCTGTAGCCCAACCGACCATTCGTGGTTAAAGTTGCCATCGGTCAGCAGCGGGCGGTTGTAGATGAATCCGTACACCGTACCCTCGCCGGTAATCTCGAGTGCCTGACCACCACCGGTGCCGGGGGCAATGCTCTGGCCGGCGTCATCCTGACCACCGGTTTCACCCGACGAATCGGAGTCGGACAGTAAAAAGTCCATACTCGCCCCGTGCTCATAAAACGGGACGTGGTAGTTGATACCGACCTGGGTCGTGGCATCAGGGTCTTCCGGCGCAGTCGTCAGGGTTGCGGTGACCGAGTGATCTCGGTTGAACAGGTTGCCGTTTTGATAACCAAAGGTGGTACGCCACTCCTCACCATCTTCCGGCCCGGTGTTATCGAGGCTGATGAAATAAACCCGTGGATCCCGGTCCCTGACCGCCAAAACCGCATCGATGGTATCTGCCCCTGAACCTTCCTTGAAACGCAGCACCGTGTTTTTCGAGGCGTGGCTGTTGGCGATGTTAAGCGAACGTGAAAGCAGCTTGGTATTCGGGGTTGCTCCTTCCTCAAGTTCCGGTACCGAGTTTAGAATATTCTGATTGTCGAAGAACTCATTACCCTCGACCGCAATCCTACCGATCTTGAAACGCGAAACCTTGAGTTTCACAGTGCCTTCAAATAATTCCTGCGGCGGCAGGGAAACGCGATGAAAATTGTAGCCGGCAGCGACGATAGCCTGCTCCAACGCATCTCGCGCGGCAGACAGTCCTTCGAGCCCAAACTGCTCTCCAGTGAAGGGGGCTAGTATGCTATCGGCGAGACTGTCGATCGGATTGTCACCGACTATTTCGTAACGTTCTACGGTAAAGCTGATTTCCTCAAGCGTGTCCTGGGCAGCAGCTCGTAGCGGTATCGTCCATACCAGCACCAACACTATTATTACAATGCCCTTTCCTCTGCGCATATTTATTCTTTTTGTGGGGTACGCGACCAAGATTACCGTCTCGAAACACCTATCGCTAGAGAAAATTTGGATTCAGCGGAAAATATAGTCTACTCAGGTGATGTTCTGAATCGCTTTTTCCATGATCGCGCGCTTGAACCACGGGGTTTCATTGACCATCCGCATACCCAGGTTACGCGCCGTGGCCACCCATTTCTGGTCCAGGCCGTAGAACCATTTCAGTACACCGAAACCCGTACCCGCCACCCAGGTTTCGCTCTTGCGCTGGCGTTGGTAACGGCGCAACTGTTTTTG
>JARFPR010000215.1 GCA_029288195.1 Gammaproteobacteria bacterium
CGGCAAGGCATTGAATGCCTCCGCGAGCGCCACCACCGGCACCCTCTACGAAACCCCCATCGAGCAGATCGAGCGCGTCGAGTTTATTCGCGGTCCGGGTTCCGCGATCTACGGCGAGTTTGCCTTCGCCGGGGTAGTCAATGTTATTACCCGGCAGCAGGGTGAACACTATTCGGCCGCAATCGAATCCGGTGATGGATACGAATTTTCCGCGCTTTACAGCTACGCAGACCCCGGTGGCGATTTCAAAACCAGTATCAACTTCGCGGCCAGTCAGAGCAAAGGCGAGGATATATCATCTGGCATTGATGGTTCACCAATAGGTGTTCCAGGCTATGCGCCTGGACCAATCAACAACAAGCGTGATTTTATCTCGGCCATACTGAATTTCGAAAGCGGGGACCTGGTTGCCCTGCTACAGATTCAACAAGGTAACCGTGGCGATCATTTCGGCACCAACAACCTGCTGCCGCCCGATGACCGGCAGACGGTGATCTCCGATTCGGTGATATCAGCCGACATCAGCCAGTCCTTCCAGCTCGATGATAAGTTGACCGGAGAATGGTCGCTCAACCTGTTAAACAATGAAACCGAGCAAAACTCGCTGTTCCTCGGGGATGCCGAGAACTTTGGCGGGCTGGGCCCCGAGGACGATATCATCGCCGACTCCCTGCTTGAAGAACAACGCATCGAGGCACAGGTCAACCTGCAATACGAAGTGTCGGCGCACAAGCTGTTCGGCGCGCTAGTTTTTACCGAGGTCGAAGTCAGGGAGGCTGAACAGTTCATCAACCTGATTACCCCCGCGGGCCCGCCCGCACCAACCTTGAATGAATTCCCGACCCCGGTCGATGATTCGGCCGACCGCGGTTCGGTCAGCCTGGTGCTGCAGGACGAGTATCGCATCGACGATCGGCTCACCCTGACCACCGGTCTGCGTTACGACAACTACGAAGACATAGACTCGAACGTTTCGCCACGCATCGCGTTGGTGTGGCGCCGCTCCGATCAGCATATTTTCAAGACGCAGCTGGCACGCGCCTTCAAACCGCCGTCGTTGATCGAGGATAGCGGTTCGCTCGAGGTTGATATCGAGTCCGAAACCAACGACACGCTCGAGTTCGGGCATATCTACCAGGGCGCTGACCTGGTGTTGCGCAACACGATCTATTTCTCGAAGCTCGATAACCTGATCCTGTTCCAGGATTTTGCCCCGTTTGGTTACTACAACAGCGGTTCGTTTGACCTGCGCGGATACGAGCTCGAAGTTGAGAAATCAATTGGCAACGCGTGGGATATCAACGCCAGCCTTTCGTTGCAGGATTACGTCGATGAAAAACTGCCGGGGGCGGCACCCTGGATGCTGAAGCTCGGTGTCGAGTACGCACTGATGCCACTGACCGGACTGCACCTCCAGGTCAACAGTTTTGGTAGTCGCGACCGTGAGGAAGCCGACACGCGCGACGATTTCGAACAGACCACTCAGGCGGATGTCAGCCTGCGTATGCAAAACTTTATCGACATCAACGGTCTCACTTTCCGCGCCGGCATCCTCAACCTCCTCGACGATGATCTGAAGCACCCGGCACCTTTCGATACCTACCCGGACGACTACCCCTACAGCGACGGCGCCATGTTGTGGGCACAGTTTATCTACCAGCCATGATCACCTCTCACTGCGAGTTTACAT
>JARFPR010000314.1 GCA_029288195.1 Gammaproteobacteria bacterium
AAGCGACGCGGATCACGAAACTTCAGAGCCTGCCCATTGCCGAGCTGAAACTCGACATGCTCGTGGTTTTCGGCCGCCGAGCCGATGGGTAATATGCGCATGCTACCCGACATCCCCAGGTGCCAGATCAGGTGTCCCTGATCGAGGTGCATTAACAGGTATTTACCGCGTCTTGATACCTCGCGTATGTGTCGGCCTTTGAGGTTTGGTACCTCCGCACTAATTGGCCAGCGCAGCCGGGTCTCACGCAATATTACCTTTCCGATTTTTTGCCCGCGCACATGATCCTGGATGCCGCGGCGGGTAGTTTCGACTTCGGGGAGCTCGGGCATAATGACAGTCTATCGTTCGTGGAATACCCAGGCCAGCGCGACGCCACCTACCCAGGAATCGGTATCGGTAACCAGCGGACTATCTTCGATTTCGGAGTTTTGCAGGCTGTCATAACGCAAAAATCCACCCAGCCAGTAGCGGCCAAAACGTTTACTAAAGGTGAACTCGCTACGAATTCCGCTAAAGCCACCATCGGCGCTGTAGGCCGGACGTTCGCTGGTAGCTTCCATACTGTCAACCGAGTACAGGTAGGCATGGTTGTCTTCGCTCGCATAAAGCGGTCCGAAATTGAAGCGCAATTTCCATTCGCCGAGCCGGGTCGCCGGTTTGCGCCAGGAAAAGCGCGGTTGGAAAACCCAGCCTATATTGTCCAGTTCGCCATCCACGGTATAGGCGTATCGGAATGGCAGATCGACCCACCAGGCGCTGTCTTGCAAGCGGTAAAACCGATAATTGAGCGCCGGTCCAATTTCGATAACCGTGTCCAGCTCCTCCATGCCCTCGCGTTCGGGCGTGTCATCGTCTGCCGGCAGCGAAAGATTGCCACTTAAGGTTAGTAACAGGTCGTCGGATTCGAAAATAACACCTTGTGCGCCTTCGTCGACGCGCAGGCGGTCACCGCGGTACTTGATATAAGGAACTGGCAGCAGGTAGGTCGAGGACTCGCTCGAGCCGCGGTAGTCGGGCGCGCTTAGTGCAATCAGTCCGGCGCCAACTTCCAGGCGGGGCAACGGCCCCTGGGCAATAGCACTGTTGGCTAGCAGCAACAGGACCAGGCTAACCGGAAGTCTCATCTGCAGGTAATGAAATCAGTTGATAATAGAGCTCCGCTGGAAAATGGTATTGCAGTCCGATCTGTGGATTCGCGACAACGATTTCCGGATCAATCGACATCACGAAAAACTCCTGGTTCTGGCCATCCGCAAAAAGAACCCTGATTTTTTGCCGGGGCATTTTTTCGGCGGCAAAGAGCTTCACGCGTGATGCCTCCAGGTTTTGCCAGTTCTCGACCAGTGTTGCGATTTGACCCTGCTCGAAACCATCGTCATCGATCGACTGCCAGTTGTTGTTATCGTCACGGCTGATCTCGAACCCGGGCAGTTTAAGCGCGATGAACTCGTTTGTTCGCGGCAACAGGCGTCGGTCAACCATGGCTGTTAAGCCCTGGGTAATAAATGGCAGGTGTTGATCGGGTAATAGAAAAACCGTGGAACCGACCATGGTGTAGCGTCTTGCGCCGATATTGTTGGTCTCACCGAACAATACCTCGGTATCATTCAAACGCAATATGGCTTTGGGGAACTTTAATCCGAGTGTTGCCAGGTCAATTTCATTAGCGGCCAGGCGAGAATCGGTTTCAACAGAGGCAATCGTGAGCAAACGCTCGACATTGACATCGTTGGCGGGCCAGCGAATCGGAGATTCGAGCATCCAGCCGCCATTATCCCGTTTAAGCGCCAGGGCTGTATCGGCCGTTTGAATCTCTACCGACTCGATATTCTCGGGTTTGAGCCCGGTGACGTGCTGCTGTGGCTGATATCCTGTCTGCACATCGAATCGATTACCGACGTAAGTGAATATCACGATCAGAACGACGAGAACATAGTTGATAATCCAACGCCTTGAAAACATTAGCGCTTACGCCGTTTAAGCCAGATACGTAAACCACTGGCCAGTAATCCGAGTGGTAATGCCAATAGGAAAATTAACGCTATCGTCAGCAGTGCGGGTTGCGACAACTCGAGACGGGTATCGGGCGCGGGCCGGGGATTGATTGCAATCAACTTGTCGTCGTGGCTTAACCAGTTAACCAGGTTGAGACCGATCTCGAGGTTACTGCCGTTGCCAAGATAGCGATTCGATACGAAGTCCGCATCACCGACGATTGCTGCTCGTTGTTCGAATAATTCACCATCGTCGCCCTGCAGGCTGCGTGTCAGCGTCAGTCCGATATTCAGCGGACCGGAATTCTCGTCCTCGTCGTCACCTTTAAATATTTCACCGCGCAGTTCACCGGTTTCGTTCCAGCTGCTCTCGTCGCTTTGCAAAAAGACTTGCAACTGCCAGAGTTCGTCGCCGCTGAACTCAAGTGCCTGCGCCTGAGGAAACAGTGACAGACTGCTCAGGTTCTGTGTTATTGGATGACGCGGGTATTCCCCGACCAGGGCAAAGTCGACCCGATCCAGCCCCATCAGCTGGCTATTGGGATCGACGATGATACCGGGTAAAAATTCGATTGGGAGCTGATCTTCGAGTAACTCCAGTCCATCGCTTGCCTGTTCGGGGTCAGCCAGCCACAGCAGGTTACCTCCCCGTTCGAGGAATTCGCGCAAAATCTCGATTTCACCGGGCAGCATTGGCACCTTGGGGCTCGCAAGGATAAGCACATCGGTGTTGTCCGGAATACTACTGGTTTGCACCAGGTTCAAGTTCTCGATGCTGTACCCCTTGCTCGCTAGTTCCGTCGCCAGCAGACTGTAATCATGGTTGGCTTCGCGGTAGGGGTGGCGTTCACCATGCCCTTCCAGGAATACGAGCCAACGTTCGCCCTGGCGCAATAAACGCTGGATCGCGCTGGTCACGTTGGCTTCGCTAACCTGGGAAACTTTTTCGCTGCGGCCCTGGTACTCGAGCAAGACCTCGCCGTCATAGCGGATGTCATGGGTGCGCAATAAGTCGGGATACAAGTCCGGGTTCAGGCTCTGGAAGCTGATATTTGGCTGTCGTTGCTGGTAACGTTCGAACAGGGTCTCGAGCAGTGGTTTACTCTGGTTTATCGGCGAGACGAATAGTGTTACCTCAAGTGGCAGCTCGATGCTTTCGACGAGACGCTGCGACTCCTGCGACAGGCTGTTGCGCTGGTTCGCGCTCATATCGATGGTTATCGGATAGCGATTGCTCAGCCAGGCTAATGCAACCAGCAGGCCGATAAACAACAGCAGGAAAACCCCGGACTGGATACGAAACTGCAGGCGTACCCGGGAATTGACCTTCATAGCAGTCGCTCCCGGTCGAGCTGGCGAATCGTCAGCACCAGGAATCCAAGAATCAGCAGCAGGTAGTAGGCGATATCGCTGGTATCGAATACGCCTTCCAGCATCGATTGGTGGTGCTGCAAAATAGAGAGGTAGGAAAGTACGGAATGCCCGTTACTGAGTGAGGCGCTGACCCAGTCGATAATCCACAGCATTAACAGCACCCCGAAGGTGCTGATCGCCGCGATAGTCTGGTTTTCCGTCAGGCTGGACAGGTAAAGCCCGATTGCCGTGAATGACCCCAGCAATAGCAACATGCCAATATAGATTGACAGCAATTTGCCACTGTCCGGGCTGGTGCCAAGGTATAGCGAGAGCGGCATTAACATCAGCATGCTAACCAGGACAATGACAAACAGCATCATCCCGAGGAATTTTCCGAGTACGATTTCCGTCATGCTGAGCGGTGACGACATCAATAAAGTCAGGGTGCGATTGCGTTTTTCTTCGGCAATCGAGCGCATCGTTAACAATGGCATCACCATTAGCAGAATGATCGCCGCGACTTGCATTAACGGGGTTATTACAAGATCGGTCACACCGGGAGAATTCTCGAGTTGAATAAGCTGCGGCTGCAGCACGAAAAAATTATCCAGGTTGGTCAGAAACATGTAACCAAGAATGGTCTGGATTACGGCCAGAATGACCCAGGCCAGTGGCGACAGGAACATCGCGCCGAATTCACGCCTGGCAATAACCCAGATCATTTGGCGGCAGACTCCTCGCTGTGGGTAAGTTCGATAAACAGGTCTTCGAGTGATTGCTGTTCGGGAATCAGTTCGTAGAGCCCCCATTCCTGTTGTGCTGCCGCCTCGACCAGTGCATCAGGATTTGCATCGGGAGCAAAAAATACCCGGAAGCGACCGGCCTCGAGCGCCTCAGCGTGGTCGACACCCGCAAGGGAAAGCAATTCTTCGAGATTGACGGGTTTTCGTAGCGCGACCTTGCACGAACTTTCGTGCCCCTGGTTCAGCGCTTTGGTTGATGCACTGTAAATTATCTCGCCGGCACGAATGATTTGTACCCGGTCACAGGTCGCCTGGACTTCGGAGAGTATATGGGTAGATAAAATTACGCTGTGCTGGTCACCCAGTGAACGTATCAGGCTGCGAATCTCGCGATTCTGAATCGGGTCAAGACCGACCGTGGGCTCGTCCAGGATAATCACCGGTGGATTATGAATAATCGCCTGGGCGATTCCGACACGCTGCTGGTAACCCTTTGACAGGTTACCGATAAGGCGCGTGCCGACATCTTCGAGGCCACACTGTTGTTTGACCCTGTCGACCGCGGTTGCTAACTGGCTGCGGGGAATGCGATGCAGAAGCGCACAGTATTTAAGATATTCGTCAACGCTGGCATCGCGGTATACCGGTGGGTGTTCTGGCAGATAGCCGAGCTGTTGTTTGGCGGCCCGCGGTGCTTCGAGGATATCGTGGCCGGCGATGCTGACCTCGCCCTCGCTCGGCGCCAGGTTACCGCTGATTACCTGCATTGTGGTCGATTTCCCGGCACCGTTTGGGCCCAGGAAACCCAGCACCTCGCCAGCTTTCAAGCTAAAGCTCAGATGGCTGATGGCGCAGTGATTCTGGTAATAGCGGGACAGGTTTTCAACCTGAACGAGTACGTCTGACATGAGTTCCCTGGGGACTGGTATGGCGCTAATCATACCCTACTGGAGGCGATATGAAAGCCTGATGGTCTAGATTCGCGGGGGCATAAAAAAACCGGCTGGCACCGGTTTTTTTTAACTGGCTGTAGCGGCCTGCTTACTTGATTTTAGCCTCTTTGTATTCGACGTGCTTGCGTACCACCGGATCGTATTTCTTCAACACCATTTTGTCGGGAGTATTCTTTTTGTTCTTATCCGTGGTGTAGTAATGACCGGTGCCCGCGGTTGAAACCA
>JARFPR010000340.1 GCA_029288195.1 Gammaproteobacteria bacterium
ACCAGCAGAACATCGACCGCCTCGGCGACGGCGGGATGGTTTTCGAACAGGAAATAGGCGTCGACGAAACTGACCGGCACGTTCGGCACTGCTTCCTTGGCGCGGCCAATATATTCGATCAGTTGCTGCTCGCTCAGGTCCTGGCGCAGCAGGTTTTCGTTGCCGACAACAAAAATATCGGCATGCCCGGCCTGAGCGATGGCGATACCGTTGGCCAGTCCGGTTTCGTTTTCCTCCAGGTCCTCACCAAGGTCGACACCCACCATCGTCTTCAGCCCCATTTCATGCGCGATGCGCGGGGTTTCCTGGTTGCCGTCGATACAGGAAAAGCTTCGAATCCAGCGAGTGTAAGGCTGGATGATTGCCAACCGCTCGCGGATTTGCTGCTCGCTTATATGAATGCCCGGTGACTGCCCGTCGAGATAGGGGCTGAATGAAATGCCGTGGATCTTGCGCTTGAGAATCTGCTGCAGCAGCGCAAGCCTGTCGGCTTGCGACAGCTGCGAAAAATCGATACCGCGAATCGGCGACACCTGCAACTCGGCGGCCCGCTCGTAAACGTTGGCGCTCGAACGAGAATGCACTTCATATGAATCATTATCATTTTTTGACACGGTTAAACCTTCATCTCTGTTTAGTTATCTGGTCAGCGGGTCTCGTGGCTGACCACGCCCACGTTTTCGTATACCGGATCGAGCGCGACCATCGCACCGATAAACGCCGGGTAGGCCGTATCGATGACATAGGTCGGGATCTCGCGCAGGTATGCGGTCAAGCGACCATGTCGCTCGAAGCGACCGCGAAAACTCGACGCGGCAAAATAATCGATGATCCTGGGAAC
This sequence comes from Gammaproteobacteria bacterium, assembly GCA_029288195.1. GTDB lineage: Bacteria > Pseudomonadota > Gammaproteobacteria. The sequence continues at coordinate 842 of JARFPR010000340.1, forward strand.
GATGCCACCCCCGATGTAAATGCCACCGCGGGCGCCCATTGTCAAGGCGAGGTTGCCCGCAACGGTGCCGAGAATGCCGCAAAATATTTCGAGCGCTTCGGTCGCCAGGCTATCATCCTCCCCAAGCGCCAGGCTCGACACTTCGCCTGGACTCAGCTTTGTCGCCTCGCCACGCTCGATCCGGCAAATCATTTCGTAAATCAGCGACAGCCCGGAACCCGAGACCAGTAATTCGGCCGAGACATGCTCGTGGCTTTCACGCAAGCGCTCGATAATCTGCAGTTCGCGCGCATTCACCGGGCCGTAAGAAACATGCCCGCCCTCGCTTTCGAGTGGAATCCAGTGTTTGCCCGCGTGCACCGCACCCGAGACGCCGAGACCGGTACCGGGTCCGATAACCGCCATCGGATAACCAGCCAATGCCTCGCCACCCCCGATCCTGCGGCATTGCGACTCGCTAAACACCGGCAAGGCCAGTGCCAGAGCGGTGTAATCGTTCAATACCTTGAGATGGCGCAGATCAAGCGCCGCGCGAGTTTCGCGCACGCTAAAACTCCAGGTATGGTTGGTCATGTTCAATTGATCGCCGGTGACCGGGGAAGCGACCGAAATTGCCGCCTGGTAAGGTTGACCGAGATCGACCAGGTCGAGATAGGCACGAATCGCATGGACGATATCGGTATAGTCGGCAACAGCAAGGTTGCGCGGTTCAATCGGCGTCTTGTCGCCGTCGGCCACCAGGGCAAAGCGCGCATTGGTACCACCAATGTCAGCGACCAGGCTGTATTGCTTTGCCTTCATTCTGATGCATCTCCTCGAGAAAAGCCGCGCATGTTATAAGTAATCCAATTACAAGTAAATCGGGGTTAAGTCCGTATCGGGCACTATAACGGTACGGAACGAAGGCGGGTTTTATTCGCCTGCTTGATTGCCACCTGGAAATCAGGTCCACGGCTCAAGGCCACGCCGACTGCGAGTACATCGACAATCGCAAGGTGCGCCATTCGTGATTTGATGGGCGCGTAAAAATCTTCGTCCTCGAGCGAATTCATCGGCAAACAGACCGAGGCCAGGCGCGCCAGTGGTGAACCCGCCGCGGTAATCGTTATAACTTTCGCACCGGCTGCGAGCCCGATTTCCACGCTGGTAATGACGTCCTGGGTCACACCGCTTTGTGAAATCGCCACGATTACGCAACCGGGCGCGAGTAGTGATGCGGAAACCGAATGCACGGTCGGATCGGAATATGCGACTACCGGCACGCCGAGGCGAAAAAACTTGTGCTGCGCATCCTGGGCCACGATTCCCGATCCACCGAGGCCATAGATCTCGATACGGTCAGCATCAGCCAGCATCTCGACCGCGGCCTGCACCGCATCGGACGGCAGCGAATCCCGTACCTTGATCAACGAGGAGATACTGCTGTCGATAACCTTGGTAATTAAATCGGGTGCCGTCTCGTCGAGCGACAAACTGGTTCCGCTGAAATGCGCACCGGTTGCCAGGTCCTGCGCCAACTGCAGTTTGAAGTCCTGGAAACCCTCGCAATTCATGGCACGGCAGAATCGAATGACGCTGGGCTCACTGACCCCGGCCTCGCCCGCGAGCAAGCCGATCGATTTACGCAATATCCGGTAGGGGCTCGCCAGTACGATGCGTGCGACTTTCTTTTCCGCGCGCGTCATGCTTTTTACCGCTGTTTCAATTTCACTCAGCATGCATGACTACCCGGATCAGTCATCATCGATCCAGTGCCTGCCATCGCGGACGATCAGGTCACGCGCCGCATGGGGACCCGGAGTTCCGGCGGGATAAAATTGGGGTGGCTTTTCCGACGCCTCCCAGGTCTTCATGATAGGCTCGACCCACTCCCAGGCGGCATTCAATTCATCGCGGCGCACGAATAGCGTCTGGTTACCGCGCACAACATCCATTAACAAGCGTTCATAAGCATCGAGGTGGCGCTCGCCGGACCCGGTAAGATCAAGGTCCAGTTTGACCGGCTTCAGCACATTTTCATCGCCGGCCTGCTTCGCCATCAGGTGCAGCTCGACGCTCTCCTGGGGCTGCAGCCTGATATCGAGTCGATTGACGCTTTCGCCCTGCTCCGAGGCAGGATAAATCGCATGGGGTAAGGAATAGAAATTGATCACTACTTCGCTGACCTGGTCATGCATGCGTTTGCCGGTGCGCAGGTAAAACGGCACACCCGACCAGCGCCAGTTGTTGATTCTTGCCTTCAGTGCGATAAAGGTTTCGGTGCAACTGTCCTCGCTAATGCCCGGTTCGTCGCGATAAGCCGGCACCTTCTCGTCGTTGACAATACCGGCCTGGTATTGCCCGCGGACCGCGTTGACTTTCACCGTCTCCGGCGTGAAGGCTTCGAGCGAACGGATGACCTTGAGTTTTTCGTCGCGCACGTTATCCGCATCCATGCTGATCGGTGGCTCCATCGCAACAATGCACAACAGTTGCATCAGGTGATTTTGCAACATGTCGCGCAGCGTGCCAGTCGCATCGTAAAACTCGCCGCGTCCCTCGACGCCGAGTTGTTCGGCCAGCGTAATTTGCACGTCCCTGATCTTGCCGTGGCTCCACAGCGGTTCGAAAATGGAATTGCCGAAACGCAGCGCCATCAGGTTCTGCACCGCTTCCTTACCGAGGTAGTGGTCGATGCGGTAGATCCGCTTTTCGTCAAACACGGACTCGACGCAGGCGTTGATTGAATCCGCGCTTTCAAGATCACGCCCGAGCGGCTTCTCCAGCACCACGCGCGAGTTCTCATGCGCCAGGTCACTACGCGCAAGCCGCTGACAGATACCGGCAAACAAGTCCGGCGAGGTCGAAAGATAAAAGATACGAATCCGGTCCTGCGCGCCCTGCAAATAATCAGCCAGGTTATTGAAATCGTCATCCGAATTGGCGTCCAGTTTCCGGTATTCGATCCTGCTGCTGAAAGCCTGCCACTGCTCGGCATCGAAGTACTTTTCAGAAATCTGGGCGTGGCTCTTCTCGGAAATCGAAGCAAGATAATCGTCGCGCGACAAATCCCCGCGTCCGAGCGCAATAATCCTGGCCTGTTCGGGAAGCTG
>JARFPR010000360.1 GCA_029288195.1 Gammaproteobacteria bacterium
CCGTGACGAACTCTGGATCACCGAGCATGCCCCGGTATTTACCCAGGGTCTGAATGGACGTGCCGAGCATTTGTTAGATCCCGGTGAAATCCCCGTCTTGCAGATTGATCGAGGCGGTCAGGTTACCTACCACGGCCCCGGACAATTGGTGCTTTACTGTCTGCTTGATATCACGCGCCTCGGCCTCGGGGTTAAGGGGCTGGTAACACGGATTGAAAAATCTGTAATTGATTTACTCGAAGCTTACCAGGTAAAGGCGCATGGCCGAAAAGGTGCGCCCGGCGTGTATGTCGGGCAGGCCAAGATTGCCGCGCTCGGTTTGCGCATTCGAAAAGGTTGTTGTTATCATGGCCTGAGTTTGAATATTGATATGGATCTGGAACCTTTTACGCGTATTAATCCCTGTGGTTACGCGGGTCTAGCCGTTACCCAGTTGCGTGACCTGGGTGTCGCCGACGGGGTGGAGCAGGTGGGCCATGATCTGGCCGAAATACTCATTGGAAATATAAGTGAAAAAGAATCAGGTTATTCAGGGCGTTAAGCTCAAGGGAGCAGACAAGGTAGCCCGCATCCCGATCAAGGTTGTGCCGTCCAGGACGATACAACGTAAACCTCCGTGGATTCGTGCCAAGGCCCCCAGCGGGGACCGCGTAAAACAACTTAAGGCGCGGCTGCGCGAAAACAGCCTGTTTACGGTTTGTGAAGAGGCGTCCTGCCCCAACCTCGGAGAATGTTTTTCCAAGGGCACCGCAACCTTTATGATCATGGGTGATATCTGTACCCGGCGCTGCCCTTTTTGCGATGTGGGTCATGGCCGGCCCAATCCACTGGATACGGATGAACCTGCAAACCTGGCGAGGACGATATACGACATGGAACTGCGCTATGTTGTCATCACTTCGGTAGACCGGGATGATTTGCGTGACGGGGGTGCAGGTCATTTTGTTGACTGTATTCACGAAACACGCAAGTTGAATCCCGAAATCAAAATTGAAATCCTGACCCCGGACTTCCGCGGTCGCATGGATGTCGCACTTGAAATCATGACCCAGGCGCCACCGGATGTTTTCAATCACAATCTCGAGTCGGTCCCCTCGCTATACCGGAAAATACGCCCAGGATCAGATTATGAATGGTCGCTGGATTTGCTGGAAAAGTTCAAGCAAATGCATCCACAGGTTCCGACCAAGTCTGGCTTAATGCTCGGACTCGGCGAAGAAATCGACGAGGTTAAGCAGGTCTTGCGCGATCTGCGCGAGCACCAGGTTAATATGCTGACCCTGGGTCAGTACCTGCAGCCCAGCCTTGATCACCTCGCCGTCGAACGTTTCGTCACTCCGGATGAATTCGATGAGCTTGGCGCCTACGCCGAATCGATCGGTTTCGAGCAGGTCGCCAGCGGCCCGATGGTACGATCCTCCTACCACGCCGATCTGCAGGCCGAATCCGTCCTCAACGCCTAATCAGTTCATCGTTCCAGACTTACACCAAAGAGTCGTGCGGGGCTGCCCAATCCAATATCGGCAACCGAAGAAATCGCTTGCGACTGACTGGGTGGCCTGCGGCTTCCCGAAAAAGTATTAATTTTAAAGGGCAAGGCGAGACTCGACGTCCATGTCTCGACTCGCCACAGGCCGCATCCCTGCGGCCTGACCCTTTAAAATTAATACTTTTTCGGCACCCAGTCTTTACGTCGCAAGCAATTTCTTCGGTTGCCTACCAAGTATGTAGCCACCTCGGGGGGAAGTTTCCAAAAGTGTAGCGAGGCATGGATGCCGAGCTCCAAGCGATTCCATGGATGGACCAACCGGCGCTTGCGCCGGTTGGGAGCGTCTTTTGGAAACTTCCCCCCGAGGTGGCGTTGGTACTCTTACAGGGCTATTGGTCGTAGACGGTGGCGATGGGTTGGCGCTTGTGTGCTGTGGTCAGGAAGATATGGATGATGCGATGCTCGACCTCGGGATCGATTTTTTTGCCTTCGAGAAAGTCGTCGATCTGGTCGTAGCTTAGTCCGAGTGTCTCCTCATCGGGTTTGGATGGTGCGAGGGACTCGAGATCTGCAGTCGGAGTCTTGGTGATAATCTTTTCCGGCGCACCGAGTTGGCTGGCCAGTTGTCGAACCTGGCGCTTGTTGAGTCCGAATAACGGGGCAATGTCACAGGCACCGTCGCCATACTTGGTATAGAAACCGGTCACGTTCTCGGCGGAGTGATCGGTACCGAGCACCAGGCCTCCGAGTAATCCGGCGATTTCATATTGCGCGATCATGCGCATACGCGCCTTGACATTGCCCTTGACGAAATCTTGCTTATCGGCTGTCTGGTCAGCCAGCCCCTGTTCGGCGAGTGCGGCCAACGTGGTCTGGTGGATTGCATCGGTGCCGGGTTGCACGTTGACCGTAACACTATGGCTGGGCAGGATAAAATCGAGCGCCTGTTGCGCGTCAGTCTCGTCTGCCTGGGAGGCATAAGGCAGGCGTACCGCGATGAAGCGATATCCATCAGAATCCTGATTGAGTTCATCGACTGCAATTTGTGCCAGTCGGCCGCAGGTACAGGAATCGACACCTCCACTGATTCCAAGTACAAGCGTTTTTTGGCCACTCAGTTCCAGTTGATACTTGATAAAGTCGACCCGGCGTCTGATTTCATATTTGACATCGATTTCGGGCATTACCTGCATTTCGGCAACTATGTCAGCTTGGTTCATGGCTAATGTCTAATAGGGTACAGGGTTGAGACGATATACTGACTGTATATCTTCGAGCACTTCATCACTCAATTCAAGCTCGGCGGCGCCGATGTTGACGGCAAGCTGGTCCAGGCTGGTGGCACCAATAATACTCGAAGTTACGAAGGGCCTCTGGTTACAGAACGCAATTGCCATCTGGGCGGGATTGATAACATGTTTACGCGCGATCGATACGTATGCGTCTACCACTGGCCAGGTCCCGTCGTTCACGCGGCCATAAAGATCAGGAGTAATTGTCAGGCGCGAGCCATCGGGGCTGGTACCGTTTTCATATTTCCCGGTTAGCATGCCGCAGGCCAGCGGTGAGTAAGGTAAAAGCCCGACTTTTTCGTGGTGTGAAATCTCTGCCAGGTCAAGATCATGAGTGCGATACATCAGGCTATATTCATTTTGCAACGAGACGACTCGCGGGAAGCCATTGGCATCCGCAATTTGTAAAAATTGACTGGTGCCCCAACAGGTTTCATTGGAAAGACCGATTGTGCGTATCTTGCCCGCTGCCACCAATTCGCCCAGGAATTCAAGGGTCGAAAAAATATGATCGAGAGTTTCCTGCTTGTTCTGGCCGGTAGGATCATAGCTCCAATTCTGCCGAAAATGATAATGCCCGCGGTTTGGCCAGTGCAGTTGATACAGGTCGATATAGTCGGTTTGCAATCGTTTAAGGCTGCCTTCGATGCTTACTCGTATCTTCTCGGGGCTTATAGCAATGCCATCCTGCACATCTGCGTTACCTTTCCCGGCAACTTTACTGGCCAGGATTACCTGGTCACGCTTAGCCGATGTCTTTATCCAGGTACCGATAATTTCTTCGGTGCTCCCGGTAGTTTTGGCAGTCATTGGTATGGCCGGATACAGTTCAGCGGTATCGATGAAATTGACTCCGTGATCAAGCGCATAGTCAATCTGGGCATGTCCTTCGGCTTCGCTATTCTGGGTGCCCCAGGTCATGGAGCCCAGGCAGATCTCACTAACCTGGATATCGCTATGGCCGAGTTGCCGATACTGCATCAGGAATCCTGGTTATAGTTCAAATCAATAATTCGCTGCGTATCGCGCGCGAGCTCGTCCAGTCCCAGTGCCTGGTAGGCCTGGAGTTGCAGGTCGAGCGTGGATCTGATCACGCTTGATCCCTGGTAGTTGCGTAAGATTAACCTGGTGCGATTGGCAACGGCGACCCATGCGTCTCGTGACGCATAGTAATTGGCGATATTGAAATCGGCCCGGGCTAACTCATTGCGCAGGTGGATCAGGCGCTTGGTTGCATCGGGGGTATATTTGCTATCCGGGAAGCGTTGCACTAACAGTTTGAAATCACGGTATGCGTTTAGTAATAGATTCCTGTCGAACTGCGACAAGTCGCGCTCCACCAGCGTGTCCAGGATAGTGCCACCACGTTCGAAATTGACCAGACCTTTCAGGTAATAGGCGTAGTCTACCGATTCGTCTCGCGGATGGAGTTTAATAAATCGGTCAAGTGCTGTGATCGCTGATTCCGGTTCCTTGAATTTATAGTAGGCGTAAGCGACGTCGATTTGCGCCTGGGTGGCGTATTTGCCAAATGGAAACCTGGATTCCAGTGTCTCGTAGTACTCGATTGCAGTCAGGTAGTTTTCATTGGTGAGTTCAGCACGAGCTTCGAGGTAAAACTTTTCCACGCTCCAGTCCGCGGTGGGGTCGATATCCTCCCCGGCGGGCCCACAGCCAGCGAGGCTGACAGCGATTGTAATGTAAATAATGAAACGCATTGTCGTAACTACTTTGTTAATATCAGGCGAACCG
>JARFPR010000376.1 GCA_029288195.1 Gammaproteobacteria bacterium
TTTGGGCAGCCGCATACATATAAAATTAATGCCGTTCAGACTGTACAAAATAATGACCGAGACGAAAATGCCAAGATACGTGACTGCAAATACGTCCTTGCTCAAATTGGCCAGGTTGGGGCCGATGATTGCGGCCAGAACACCTCCGGCGAGAACATAACTGATGGCGGTGTTCTTTTTCTCCTTTGGCGTAACCTCGGTTGCGGCGAAGCGGAAATAATTGCCAAAACCGGTATAGCACCCGGTAGCAATCGTGCCGAAACAAAACAGCAGGAACGATTCCTGGTAAATGCCGATAGCGCCACAGGTGGCCCCACACAGGCCGATTACAGTGGCAAACAAAAATCCTCGCTGGCGACCAATGACCCCCATCAGCAACGAGGCAGGAATGGTGGTCAGCATAACAGCCACGAAATAGAGCGCGAGTGGCAACGTGGCTAATGCCTTGTTGGTGGCCAGGTGGCTGCCGATTATCGCGGCTGCTGTTACCATCAACGAATTAACCGACATCATGACAGCCTGCGCCAGGGCCAGTTGAATAACGTTGCGGTTCATAGTATGTACCAAAGAACGGCCGGTATAACCAGCACGCTCGCCAGGTTGCCTAGCAGAACAATAGATGCGACCCGGTGGGGTTCCTGGTCGAACTTTTCAGCCACCATGAAGTTCAGGATCGCGGGTGGCAGGACACTAAACAATAATAACAGGGAGGCCTGGGCTTGGGGTATTGGCACCAGCGCAATGAAGCCTGCCGCAATAATCAAACCACTAATTGGGCACAGTATCGCTCCAACGGTACTGATCTCCCAGTCCCCGAAATCGATTGCGATCATGCGTACCCCGAGTGAAAACAGCATCAACGGAATCGAGATAAGTCCCAGCATGTGAATCGGCAGACGCAGGGTTTCCGGAATTACGATGCCGGTAAGCGATACTGCAATTCCCAGAACGGTGGCCACGATCATTGGATTCGTTACCACTGCCTTGATCGACCAATGCTGGGTGATTAATTGCTGGCCGACCAGGAAGTGCAGAAAGTTCGATATTGCCAGTAACAGGATGGCTGCGGGCAGCATTGCCTGGCCAAATGTCAGAACTACCAGCGGCAGTCCCATATTGCCGCAGTTGTTGAACATCATGGGCGGAACCAGTGTTTTCCATTGGTAACCCATGAAACGGGCCACCGGCCAGGCAACAATCCCGGACCCGAGCACGACCACCAGGCAACCCAGCGACAGGTGCATATAATCCGCGAGTTGGTAATTGCTGCCGGACATCGAGTCAAAAATGAGGGCAGGCGTGAATAAGTCCATATTGATGCGATTGCCGGAGGACATATCGGTGTCGTGCCGCTGGCGTGCGTAGAGATAGCCGATCGCAACGATGCTGAACACCGGAAAGATAATCGCGATAATGCGATAGATTAAGTCTGCCTGTGACATCTGCGGTTAGAAGTGAAGCGATAGGTCCCTGTGCACAGCCAGGCAGCTCGCAATTGATTCTGCCTGGTCAGAAGACAGGCGCTCCTGCAGGCGCATGCCGATGGTGCCGGCAATGGCCTGGTCGTATTCTTCGAGGTCAGCCGCCAATTCATCGGCGGCACGCTGATGCCATTCAATTTCGGATTGCATGATCTGGGACGCAAGCATTACTTCGTCGATCGCCTTGCCCTGGTCCGGAGAACTGCCACGCAATGCACGCTTGGCACGCGACAATTTCGATTTAATACGATGGGTTTCAGTCAGTTTATCGATCTCGAGCTCCAGCGACTTGATTGCCTCCAGGCTATCTTCGGATGACTGGGTGCGAATCTGCTCCAGCAAGGGCTCGAACTCACCCTGCAAGTTTTTGAGCTGCTCGGTTTCGGCAATCATTTTGCGCATCGTCACAATCATGCTGTAGCTGTCATCGACGTTTTGTCGATATTCCCTGCGGGCCCTGGTTTCTGCCTTGGCCAGCGTTTCGAACCGGGCGCGCGCGTCTGCCCAGTTCTCGGGAATGCTCGCCTCCAGGGTACTTGCTTCAGCTTCCAGCGCGGCAATTTCAGCGAATATCTCTGCGACTCGTTTTTCATCGGTCGTTTCAGCGAAAGAGATGCGCTGCCGTTCTTGCTCGAGCTCATCAATGGAACGCTTGATTTTGCGCACGGCTTTCTGAGTCCGCCTGACTTCAAGGTGTAATGGACGGTATCCGGGTGAGTAGTCCTCGAGAGCCTGTTCAGCCACACGGATCTCCTCGATCATCGCAAACGCGGCACTTGCCTGTTTGTAGCTTGCGTTGAGTCGCTCCTGATACTCATCGGGCAGGTATGACAGGCTGGTCGTGCTGATCCGTTCGATGCTCGATTCAATGGTGCTGCGATTATTGTCATACTCGACGAACTGGTAATCCTCGAGACATTCCTGCAGCTTCGGATTGCTGGGTGGTGGAGCTGTCTCCGAAACCAGTTGGGTCTTGTTTGGTAGGTAGTTGACCAGGCCCGGGAAGGTACCTGCAATCGCCAGACCGGCTAGCTGTAGCACGATAAATGCCGCAGCACCTTTGTAAATCTGCATCGTAGTGACGCCTCTGGGCGCAACCCCACGCAGGTAAAATAGTGAGAAACCGAATGGTGGCGTCAGGAAGGAGGTCTGGATATTGAGGCCCACCATGACGCCGAACCAGACCGCAGTCACGTTAGCGCTGGGGTCGGCCAGCAGAATCGGGGCCACGATAGGCACAACGACCACGGCGATTTCCAGGAAGTCAAGGAAAAAGCCGAGGAAGAAGATAACTGCCATGACAACGATGAACTGGGTCCAGAATCCGCCGGGTAGAGCGGTTAAATGTTCTTTAACCAGTTCTTCACCGCCAAAACCACGAAACGCGGTTGTCAGCATCGCGGCACCCAGTAGTATGATAAACACCATCGAAGTTGTCTTGGCGGTATCCATCATGACGCCGTGCAAGGTGTTATCGATTTTGAACGCGCGCCAGGTGGCCCAGCCAATAGAGCCGATCAACACCGCCGCGGCAATCAAGGCGAAGAATATGCCAATAGCATCATCTCTGTTCTTTATATCCTTGATATTCAGATCGAACATGCTTAATAGGGCAATGATGACGACCACCGCACCGATACTTAAGATCGCCGGATAGTAAGCCCGTGGCTTGCCGTCCATCAGGCGGTAACTGCCCATCAGCATCGCACCGACAGCGCCGATAGCGCCGGCCTGGTTTACCGTGGCAACCCCGAGAATGATGGAACCCAGGACGATGAAAATCAGCGTTAGTGGCGGTACCAATGCTAGTAATACCTTGAGGATAAACTTGTAATCGTACTTTCCTTCGAAAGG
>JARFPR010000394.1 GCA_029288195.1 Gammaproteobacteria bacterium
GTATTCCTGGCTGCAAATGACCCGTTCAAGCCTGGGGCGACCCCGCGTCAGGGTGCCCGTTTTGTCGAATACCACGTGGGTGACCCGGTTTAAACTCTCGAGTGCCGAACCGCGCTTGACCAGTAACCCGGCGGACTGCAACCTGCCCAGGCTGGCACTAATGGCGGTCGGCGTCGCCAGCGATAGCGCGCAGGGACAGCTGACGATCAACACCGCAAGCGCTATTTCAAACCAACGCTCTGCATCGTGCAGCCACCAGAATACGGCGACGCTGACCACGATGAGCAGTACGAAACTGATAAACCGTGCCGCCACTCGATCCGCCAGGCGTGCCAGGGGAGGCTTTTCCGCCTGCGCGCGTTCGATCGTGCGCTGTATCTCCGCCATCACGGTGTCCGCGCCGACCGACTTTACTTCCATCTGCAATGGATTGGTTACATTGATGCTACCGCCTAGCAAACGATCACCGACATTTTTATCGAGCGGAATACTTTCACCATTTAATAGCGATTCGTCGAGCGCGGAGAATCCCGCAATAATTTCACCATCCGCGGGTACGGTCTCACCGGGACGTACCAGCACCCGGTCGCCGATGGCAAGCGTCGCCGCCGCGACGGATTCCTCGGTACCCCCGTCCGTCGCCAGCAGGGTTGTCACCACCGGCAGCGACTGGGCGAGTTGTTCTACCGAAGCCGCACAACGCTGACGCGCCATGTTTTCGAAGTATCGACTGGCCGATAAAAAGAAAACGAACATGACTACGGAGTCGAAATAAATTTCTCCCTGGCCGTTGATAGTTGCCCAGGTGCTACTGGCAAAGGCGATTCCGATGGCGAGCGATACCGGAACATCCATACCCACCTGGCGGCGCGCCAGGTCACGCCCTGCCGAGATAAAAAAAGGCGTCGCCGAGTAAAGCATTACCGGAAGTGTCAGGCCAAGACTCAACCAGCGAAAGAACTGCTCGAAAGAGGCTTCCATGCCAGACCAGGCTCCGGCATAGAGGCTGATCGATATCATCATGACCTGCATACCAAATAATCCGGCGACCGCCAGGCGGCGCAGTTGTAGGCGCCGTTGTTGCCGATGCGATTCCTGTTGCTGATTTGGATTGTACGGCAGCGCGCGATAGCCGATCTTCTGGATCGACTGCAGAATCTCGCTGAGCTTTATTCGAGTCTCATCCCAGCGCACCAGAGCGCGTTGGGTCGCGTAGTTGACGCGCACATCGGTAACTCCCGGTAACCCGGCGATGTATTGTTCATTGAGCCAGATACAGGCCGCACAGGTAATACCCTCGAGGATCAGGCTGGCCTCGCGCATGTCCGCACCAAGAGAGTGCACGAACTGGCCCTGGATTTCGGGGACGTCGTAAACTTCGGTGTCGCGCAGGAACTCCGGCACCAGGCCCTGCCCGGTCGGAGAAACCTCGGTCCTGACCCGGTAAAAATTTTCGTGACCGGAGGCGATGATAGCTTCCGCAACGGCCTGGCAGCCGTGGCAACACATCGGCTGGTCGACACCATCGATGTTGACAACCAGGCCCAGCTCGGGAGGTACCGGCAGACCACAATGAAAACAATCCCTGATACCGATTACAGCTGACACTGTAGAGGTTTCGGCAGAATCCTGGTGGTCGTCTTGTTTAGCTAGGGTCGACTTCAACTGGTATCTCGAATATTTAACTGGTGATAGTTGGCGTGGTTGTAGTCATGATGCAACTTGAATATCGTCGAAGTTTGATCTGGATCAATACAACAACGCAAGCTTATTGAATAATTCGCGCTAATTAATAACAAGATTCGCCACCATGTTTATACAGCACATCATAGGTCTGTTCACCGACCCCACGAACGAGTGGGAAAAAATTCGCGAACAGCAGAAAAAAGGTCAAAAGTCCTCCGCCGGGCACGTTTTCCTCCTCGCGCTGATTCCGGCCATTTCGGGATATATCGGCACCACGCAGGTCGGCTGGCGCATCGGCGTTGGCGATCCCATCCGTATCACGGGGGAGTCGGCATTATCCATAGCTGTCATATATTACCTTGCCTTGCTGGTGGGCATCTTTTCTATCGGCTGGGTCATCCACCTGCTGGGTAAAGCCTACGAAGTTGTAAAACCATTACCGCTTTGTATAGCGCTCGCGGCCTACACCGCAACACCGTTATTTCTAATCGGTATCATGCAGGTTTACCCGGTGTTGTGGCTCAACATGCTGCTGGGTCTGCCGGCCCTCGCCTACACCGTTTACCTGCTTTATTCGGGGCTACCCATAATGATGGAAATACCAACCGAACGCGGTTTTCTCTATTCCTCCGCGGTTCTCGCCGTCGGGCTGGTCGCACTGGTTTCGCTACTCGCGATGACCGCGCTACTCTGGGGTATGGGCCTGCAGCCGGTATTTACCTACTAATTCGTTACCGATTGATTCAACTGTTTGATGCCAATCAAGCGTCGAGGATGCACTAGATGACAAGTACTGAAACCTATAACTACAAAGTAGTTCGCCAATTTTCGATCATGACCATCGTTTGGGGTCTGGTCGGCATGTCGGTTGGCGTCCTGATAGCCGCACAGCTGGCCTGGCCGGTGCTAAATTTCGATATCCCGTGGCTGACCTTCAGCCGCCTGCGTCCGCTACATACCAACGCGGTCATTTTTGCCTTCGGCGGTTGCGCATTGTTCGCCTGCTCCTATTACGTGGTGCAGCATACCTGCCATGTCAAGCTCGCCTTCCCGGCACTGGCCGCCTTTACCTTCTGGGGTTGGCAGGCCGTCATCCTGCTCGCAGCCATCACGCTACCGCTGGGCATAACCACCAGCAAGGAATATGCCGAACTCGAATGGCCGATCGATATCCTCATCACGCTGGTCTGGGTTAGCTACGCGCTGGTCTTTTTCGGCACGATTGTGAAACGCCGCATTCCGCACATCTATGTGGCCAACTGGTTCTTCGGCGCCTTCATTATTACCGTTGCCGTGCTGCACCTGTTCAATAGCGCCGCTCTACCGGTGTCTTTCCTGAAGTCTTACTCGGCCTACGCCGGGGTGCAGGATGCGATGGTGCAGTGGTGGTATGGGCACAACGCGGTCGGCTTCTTCCTGACCGCCGGCTTCCTCGGTATCATGTACTACTTCGTGCCCAAGCAGGCGGGACGTCCAGTCTACTCCTACCGCTTATCGGTGGTGCATTTCTGGGCACTAGTGTTCACCTATATCTGGGCCGGACCGCATCACCTGCACTACACTGCGCTGCCCGACTGGGCCCAGTCGCTCGGCATGGTCATGTCGCTGATCCTGCTCGCACCTTCCTGGGGCGGCATGATCAACGGCATCATGACGTTGTCGGGCGCCTGGCATAAGCTGCGCACCGACCCGGTATTGCGCCTGCTGATCGT
>JARFPR010000403.1 GCA_029288195.1 Gammaproteobacteria bacterium
GCGCGCGTAGGAGTTCAGTTCGTCGTAGTCGCAAACGTCCGCGATCATCGAACCCATCAGCGTAAAAAGCCCCCCGAGACCAAACGCCATCAGCGGTGCCGGCACTAGCAGCAGCCACGGAATGTCAGGGTTGTAGCAAAACCATTTCATGCCGTAACCGACGATGGAAACGCCGATCGCGACAAAGAACGCCTTGCGCTTGCCGAATTGTGTCGACATCCAGGTGACGATGCCGATGACGATAAAGGTCGATATCGCGCCAATGGTGCCGGACCAGCCGGCATACTCGGCGCCGAGCTCGGTGTTGCCACCAAAGACGTAGTAGATAATGACGTAGAACTGGAACGACGAAATCAGCATGAAGCCGTTGAACACGAGGAACGTCGCCGCGCAAAGCTTGAGGAAAGGACCGACTTTCAGCGTCATGATGAAGCCGTCGAGGAATTCCTTCATATTCTTGCAGACCGCCTCCCACAGCGATTTCTTGACCTGCTTTTCGGCCAGCTGCTCCTCGGTTAATTCGGGGTGGCTGAAGCGTTCGCGCAAGAAAATGGCGGGCATGACACCAACAGCGATCGCGAGTCCACCGATCGCGATTGCGAGATAAGATGCGCCGTCGACCATGCCGTCAAACATTTCCGCCTGCATGATCAGCAGGAACCAGGGTGCCACGATATAGGCCAGCTGACCCATAAAATTCTGTACGCCCATCAGGCGCGTACGTTCATGGTAATCGGGCGTTAGCTCGTAACCGAGCGCAACCCAGGGCGTAGCGAACACCGTGTAACCCAGGTAAAAGACGAACGATCCGGCGAGGAAGTACCAGAAATAGAAGCTTTCCGATTTACCCAGCGGCAATTGCCATAGCAGAATGAAAATCACGCCGGCCGCTATCGCGCCGACGAAGATATACGGACGCCGCCGACCCCAGCGCGAGCGGGTATTATCCGAGATATAACCCATCAGAGGGTCGGTGATGGCATCGCTCAAGCGCGGTAACGCCCCCAGCAAACCGACCAGCGCCGGGTTCATACCGAGGCCCAGGTTGAGCACGATAACCATGCCGCCAATCGCCGCCGCCAGCAGGTTGTTGACGAAGGCGCCCAGGCCGTAAATGATTTTGTGGACCAGCGAAATCCGGTCTTCGGGCTTGGTTTCGCTATGCTTTGCTGCTGCCACTTCCCCCGGTTTCGTCGACCTCGACATCGATACGCTGTCGTCTTCGACTGCATTCGATGGCATGTTTAACTCCCCGGTTAGTGATTTTATGATGGCGGACTCAAGTCCACGATCTGATTTTTGTGCGATATATCATAATGAAGCTGGCCGAATGTCACTAGTTACTGACATTCGGCCAACCGTTTTTTACTGGAACTTAACTATAAATCACCCTGTTCGCTAGGGTGTGACGGTATAGGTGACATTATCAAAGTAGGCATCTACGCCACAACCATCCACGGGCCCACAACTGGCTTTTAGCTGCAGCGTCACACCGCCGTCGACGTTGGCACCCGCCGGCTTGGAACCGGTGTAGGTCGTCCAGGTTGTATTGGGGAAGTACGGCGCAGCCGCATCGACAAAGTCGCGACCGCTCTCATTACCAACGCTGTCCAGATAAATTAGCTCGACAAACACAACGCCGCCGGCACCGCTTAACGTTCCATACAGATCGAAAGATACATCAATAGTATTGCCTGGCGAAATAGAACCGGCGCCCAAAGCGACCTGAGTTAACAGAACGTCTTGTGAACCAGCAACTGCATCCCCAGCTGCTTGCAACCGGGCCACGGCAGTACCTGGCTGACCGCCCGGCGGTGCAGCAATTGCAATGCTTCCTGGAGTAGGATTGCTCCCGGCATCGGGAATTTGCGTCCAGCCTGTAAAGTTTCCGGTTTCAAAATCACCGTTTTCAAAAGTGCCCGGAGTACCACCGGGACCCGGACCGCCGCCACCAGCATTATTGAAGCCGATATCGGTCAGCAGGAAGGTGTCGCCCAATGCATAGGCATTATCCAGGGTTTGCAGAATCACCTGATTCGCACCCGACAAGTCTCCAAACGGGGTCAAATCAACCACTACCTGAGACCATCCATCA
>JARFPR010000409.1 GCA_029288195.1 Gammaproteobacteria bacterium
TGTGTATAAGAGACAGCATTAAACGTTTGTATTCAAGTCAATATCGATCATGAATTCAGTAAGGCCGGGATCGAACTGGCCGAGCTGCCCGAGCTCGCGAACGCAATTCACCAGCTCCCCGGCATTCGATTGCGGGGACTAATGACAATTCCGGCCCCACAAGAATCGTTCGCCCTGCAGCGTGTTGCCTTTGCAAAATTAGCCACCGCGCTTGAGTCGTTACGGCAACAGGGAATCGACTGTGATACCTTGTCGATGGGAATGACGCAGGACATGGAAGCCGCGATTGCAGAAGGCTCAACGCTGGTGCGCATAGGCACCGCGATTTTTGGAGAGAGGGTTTGAAACAGGCAATTTGCTTTATCGGTGCTGGCAATATGGCAACCAGTCTAATCGGCGGGTTGATCGCAAACCATTACCAGGCAACGCAGATTACCGCCTGTGATATCAGTGTTGACCAATTGCAGCAATTACAGCAACTTTTCCAGATCAACATCTCCCAGGATAACCTTGCCTGCGCGGGCGCTGCCGAGATCGTCATGCTGGCAGTCAAGCCACAGGTAATGCGGGTGGTCTGCGAAGCACTTTCGACATTGCCGCCAAACCCGCAACAGCTGTTTGTCAGCATCGCTGCGGGCGTACCCGCAAGTGCGATAGATGCGTGGCTCGGGGGCGGCAGGACGATCGTCCGTTGCATGCCGAATACCCCTTCATTACTGCAGCTAGGCGCTACCGGGCTGTTTGCCAATGCACGGGTCAGCGAAGCCCAGAGGGAATCTGCCGCGCTTGTTATGCAGGCTGTCGGCATCAGCATCTGGGTAGATAAGGAATCTGAACTGGACGCGGTCACCGCAATTTCAGGCAGCGGGCCGGCCTACTTTTTTTATTTTATCGAGCTACTGGAAGCGGCCGGAGTCGAGCTTGGACTGCCCAGGGAAACCGCGGCGAGCCTGGCGCGCCAGACAGCACTGGGTGCGGCGAGCATGGCGCTGGACGAAGACGTGGTCAAGTTACGCGCGCAGGTTACTTCCAGAAAGGGTACCACTGAACAGGCCATTCTTTCCTTCCAGCAAAACCAGCTCGGCCAGCTGGTCAACGAGGCCACCGCGGCGGCACATCGGCGTTCGCTGGAATTGGCTCAGGAACTAACCAAAGACTAGGTAACAGCAATATGAGTTCGGGTTATTTGACATCACCGTTAATGCTTATCGTTAACACCTTATTTGATTTATACATTTTGCTGGTGCTATTGCGTTTCATGTTACAGATGTTACGTGCTGATTTTTATAACCCGGTTTCCCAGTTTATTGTCAAACTGACAACTCCACCGCTGCGCATATTACGACGCATCATCCCGAGCGTCGCCGGACAGGATTCCGCGTCAATCGTGTTTTGCCTGGTATTGATATATGGCAAGTTTTTATTGATGCGTGCGCTATCGATCCCGGCGGTGCATATCGGCGGCGTAATGGCGCCGATCGGCGGGGCCAGCTATGCGGGTTTGCTACTGTTCAGCGTTGCTGATCTGATCGCCCTGATACTCACGGTTTTCCTGATCGCGGTGATTATCCAGGTCATTTTGAGCTGGATTAATCCGGGTCATTACAACCCGGTAATAGGCCTCGTGAATAAGCTTGCAGAGCCAGTACTCAAACCGATTCGTAAATTCATTCCGCCGATGGGCGGGCTCGACCTGTCGCCCCTGTTTGCTGCCCTGCTGATAATGGTGGCAAAAATGCTGATCGTGCCGCCAATCATTCACCTCGGCAATTTTTAGCTACCGTTTTCCGCTTCGGCCTTGTGCCGTGCCTGAATAAACTCGCTGTGTGAAACATATAGCAAATCCGCGACCTGCCGTATCAGGTGCTCTTCGTAATGATCCTTTTCGCCATCTGCGTAGACCAGCTGCCACATCATTTCGATAATCCGCCGTTTCATGGCGTGATCGTAGTGCTCGTTGAGCAACCGGGTAACATGCTGCATTGATACCATGCGGTCGGCATCCGCCTCCGCCTCTTCCTGCAAGGCATCCAGTTCCTGCGCGGACAGATTAAACTGCTGCCTCAGTAGCTCCCGTAGCCTCTGTTTTTCAGATGGATCAACAATGAAATCGGCCCGCGTTACTTCGACCAACAACACTGCAGTAGCGACCCGCAACGCATGTTCCATATCTGCCGGACTGGTCTCGATAGTTTCTATCGTCAGGAATTTAAGTAGAATTTTTTTCATAGCAATAATCGATTGCAAACACGAAGGGTTTATGCAAAATCTATCGGATTGATTAATAAATTTTAACTATTATGACGCTAACCGAACTTCGATACATCGTCGCTGTATCCCAGAAAAATCATTTCGGGAAGGCGGCTCAGGCCTGTTTCGTGAGTCAGCCTACCCTAAGTATCGCGATAAAGAAACTCGAAGAAGAACTCGATGTGCGACTTTTCGAGCGCAGCTCAAAGAATGAAATCCGCATCACTGAAATTGGCCAGCAGGTGATCAACCAGGCCTATATCGTATTGCAGGAAGCACAGATCCTGATGGAAATCGCGCAGCAGGGAAAGGATCCTTTATCGGGACAGTTCAGGCTCGGCGTCATCTACACTATCGGACCCTACCTGTTACCCAGTCTTATCCCCAAGCTGCGAAAAACCGCACCCAACCTGAAGTTGATTATCGAAGAAAATTTCACCGCTAACCTGTTTCAGTCACTCAAGCAGGGATCGCTGGATGCGATTATCATTTCCTACCCATTCGATGAACCCAGTATCGAGACGGCGCCACTTTACGAGGAACCCTTTATTGTCGCGTTGCCACGAAATCATGAATGGAAAAATCGCGACCAGATTCAACCCGGTGATTTAGCATCACAGGATTTAATGCTGCTCGGCGCGGGGCATTGCTTTCGCGACCAGGTAATCAAGGCATGTCCCGACTGCATGTCGGGAGATAGTGAGTTAACCCGTACCCTCGAGGGTGGTTCCCTGGAAACCATGCGCCACATGGTCGCGGCCGGCACCGGTATTACTGTATTGCCGCGCAGCAGCATCCCTAACAGTCAGAAAAGTGAATCGTTGATCGACATCAAACCCTTTGCCAGGCCCTCCCCTGCTCGCACAGTGGCCATCGCCTGGCGCAAGCACTACCCGCGAAAAGAGGCAATTTACACGATACGCGACACCATACAGAGCAGTCCCCTGGATGGCGTCGAAATCATCCAGTCGGTCGCGTGATCGAGGAATTGCTGCGGCAGGACCGCGAGCTCAAGCGCGGCAAGATAACAAGTGAAACCGCCAAAATTCCGTGGCAGGAACTACAGCGTTTTTTTGCGGCCGGAAAAGTCATGCTGGTCGCCCCCGGACTCGACCTGGTTGATGTCGCATTTGCGTTGCAGGAAGACGACGTCGAGCAGGTCAAAACCTGGACCGAAGCCCTACAGGTTATTCCAGTGCCGGATGACCAGGCGAAACAATGGATTACCGATGATGCCACGCTCTGGGCCGTGGTCGTCAAACCCTGGGTGTTGGTACAAACGATCAGCCCCGAATGCTGAAATCTAGAATTCACAGCAACACTTGCCCGGGCCGAACAACTGGCGACAGAAACTATGGTAGCAATTCATTTCTGTAGTAGAATTGCGAACCCGATTTTAAGATTATGCCTTATGTCCCGAGTTACCGTTTACAGCACCGCTAACTGCCAATACTGCACTAATGTCAAAGCCCTACTGGAAAAATGGCAGATTGCTTTTGACGAGGTTCGTATCGACACTGATAATGCAGCGATGAAACAATTCGCCGAGGTTACCCAGGGTGCGCGCACGGTGCCGCAAATTATCATCGATGGTAACCCAATCGGTGGTTTTTCCGAGTTGACCGAAATGCATATGGATGGCGAGCTTGACGAGTTAATGCGGGCGGAATAGTTTGTCGTCATGAGCAAAACAAAAAAATCAACCTTTCGCATTCAGTTTCATAACAATAACAAGATTTATGAACTCTACGCACATCAGGTCAGCCAGTCACAGATGGCGGGTTTTATCGAAGTCGGAGAAATAATTTTCGGTGAGCATTCCAAGCTCCTGATCGACCCGGCGGAGGAAAAACTGAAGCACGAATTCGGTAACGTCAAGCATACTTATATCCCCCATTTCGCGGTGATTCGAATAGATGAAGTCGATCGCAGTGGTAAAAACCGTATCCTCGACACTGACGGCTCGACCGTGACCAGTTTTCCGGGGCAAGCAACAATTCCCGGAAATACTTAGGCC
>JARFPR010000514.1 GCA_029288195.1 Gammaproteobacteria bacterium
TCGTCGTAGTTGCCGACGTCAACCAGCTTGTCGATCAGCAAGTCAGCCGTCTTTGTACCCTGCAGTTGCAGCATGTCGATCGACTTGGGGGTGTTGAAGATATGGCTGGTCCAGTTGCCATTGGTGTTTCTGAGCCTGACCTCGGTAAAACGCAGCACCACGCTCACGGCGTAGTCGATCGGGGCATCGGTCACGCGCAGCGAAAAGCTTGGCCCACTGCCAGACGTAACGATATTCCCGGATTGATCACTCGAACCGGAATCGGTACCGCATGCGGCGAGGCTGCCGCACAGCAATAGTGCTGTCATTAAATTAAGGATAACTTTCATATGAATAGTCAAACACCTGTAATTACCGGTTTTCACAACACCTGGCTAAAAATCCTGGTATGCTGAATTCTCAGCAAAATCAAACATATAGAAAAATGCGCAATGCGAATGTGAACTGCGTCAACCTGGAACTGGTTTTCGGAATGAACGGCAGTATCTAGCCGATGAAAAGGGCTTTATGATCAGGAACTAGCATTGATCGTAAGTTTCCAGAAATCACACATAAACTAAACCATGGGTAAAATTGCATTCATACCTAATGCGAGGATATGTTAGCGACCAATGGTAGATCTTTATTGTGAAAGAATAGATCCTGGCTTTTGGGCGGAACCCGTTAACGCCTTCACCAATATCGGCTTTGTATTTTCAGCGTGGATTGTCTGGCGTTTCGCGGTGCGCGAGCAAACTATAGACTCGGGGATCGCCACTATAACCGGCATGATCGCGGCTATCGGTATCGGAAGTTTCCTGTTCCATACAATGGCAACACCGCTTACACGATGGCTGGATATCATTCCAATTTTCGTGTTCCAGTTGTTATATATCGGATTTTATACTCGCCGGATTATCAATCTGCCCGTGGCTGTTATTAGCATCTTACTAATAGTGTTCGCAGCATCCGCTGTCTATGGCAGGCAATTCCCGCACGTCTTTAACGGTTCGTTGATATACGCACCTGCTTTGCTGACCATTATCATTCTGGGTTGCTACCACTACATAAGCCGTAAGGTGGAGCGAGGCCTGTTGCTCGGTGCGGCCAGTATATTTCTGCTTTCGATATTTTTTCGCTCTATCGATAACATGATTTGTCCCCAGTTCATATTGGGTACCCACTTCCTGTGGCATATCCTTAATGCCGTGGTTATATACCTGGCAATGCGCGCCCTGATTGCAAACCTGTCGCCTGGGTCCAGGTCGATTTCTCACTAACCCGTCCAGGCGCACTTGCTTGATCTTTATCGGGGAGCAGTTGTCTTCCCGTTGGCGGTCACTCGAAACCAGGCGTTCAGCGGCGACAAACGGGCAGAAACGGTCACGCATATGCGGCCTTTAACTCCGCGGTTTTCGAATCCAGCTGCTAATATCTATTGTTCATAGTGTCAGATTTCTTTAATTAAAAAGGCGGATCCCTGTGGAAGCTACTAATCCATATGCACCTCCAAAAAGCCATGTCGAAGATATTCCAAAGCCGGGTGGTATCTGGAGAAAAGAGAAATTACTCGTCATGCGAAAGGGCGCAGAGTTACCGGGTCGCTGTATTTATTGCAATGAAAAAGCCGATTTGCACAAAAAGAGACGTATCTTGTATCTGAATATCTGGCTCCAGATAGCCCTGATACTACTTTTTGTGGCTTTTAATGTCCTGGCTTTGATACCGATACTAATCATTATTTTGATATTCAGGAAATCAGCAAGAATCAAAATACCGGTTTGTCAGAGACACAGGAAAAGAAGGTTATGGATTACATTGGTTACCGTTGCTGTATTGCTAATTTCGATCAGTTTTGGCTTTCTGTCAGTGAAGAATACCGGCTATCAGGAATCATTTCTAATAGTGGGCCTGGGCGTTTTTGTGGTGGCTTTTATTCTGGCGATCCTTAGGGGCCAACTGCTAAAGGCAAAAAAAATAGACTCCGAAGTGATGATATTTAAAGGCGCCAGGTCACCTTTCCTCGATTCCCTGCCCGAGTATGCCGAGCAATGAGATGGTTTGTCTGGTGCTATCCACCAGGCAATCATCGACGCCGACATACAAAATCGACGAATCCACCCCACCGGACTTGACTCGAACCTCGCTCGACTATTTAATACGCGCTTCCGTATCCTAAGCCCAGGTAGCTCAGTCGGTAGAGCAGAGGACTGAAAATCCTCGTGTCGGTGGTTCGATTCCGCCCCTGGGCACCA
>JARFPR010000054.1 GCA_029288195.1 Gammaproteobacteria bacterium
TCGCGGCATTAATATCAGCGAGAACAACCTGTCCGGATTCGCCAACCATCTGCGCCGCTTTGAGCGCCAGGTCGCCGGTGCCGCCGGCGAGATCGAGTACTTTATGCCCTGGGCGCAAGCCACACATTTCGAGCGTAAAGCGCTTCCACAGGTGATGCACACCGAAAGACATGACATCGTTCATCAAGTCATATTTTTGCGCGACGGAGGTAAAAACCGCGCCTACCCGACCCTGCTTTTCCGCAGCCGGTATTTCTTCGAAGCCAAAGTCGGTGGTTGATTTCTGTTGCATGAATCGAACCATATCAGGGTCGACGGTTACTGTCATCCCGCGACCTGGCCGCGGGAGCTGCTAGGAACTCTCGCTGCGCTTGTGGCCCCCGGCCTCGAGTCGGTTCAGGTAATCTTGCCATCTTTCGTCATAGCTGACGCCTAGCTCGTACAGATATTCCCAGCTATAAATCCCGCTATCGTGATTGTCGTCGAAAGCGAGCTTGACCGCGTAGTGGCCCATCGGCTCGATACTGTTAATATTGACGTCTTCCTTGCCGACCTGCAGTACTTCCTGGCCGGGGCCATGGCCCTGCACTTCGGCGGAGGGCGAGTAAACCCTTAAATACTCAACCGGTAACTGAAAACTCGATCCATCCTCGAAACTAAGTTCGAGTATGCGCGATACTTTATGCAGGTTAATCTCGGTTGGTTTCATCAGAGTATGTACTGCGACAGGTCTTCATCCAGCGACAGTTCGCCGAGATGTTCGTTAACATAATCGGCATCGATTGTGATGGTTTGATCAACCATGTCCGAGGCCTCGAAACTGATCGTTTCGAGCAGGCGCTCCATCACCGTATGTAATCGGCGCGCGCCGATATTTTCCTGCTTTTCGTTGACCTGCCAGGCGACTTCGGCGATGCGTGCGAGACTGTCATCGGTGAACACCAGGCCGACACCTTCGGTTTCCATCAGCGCGGTGTATTGTTCGGTCAATGAAGCGTTGGGCTCACGCAGGATGCGCACGAAATCATCGATGGTCAACGCCGAGAGCTCGACCCGTATTGGCAGGCGCCCCTGCAATTCCGGAATCAGGTCACTGGGCTTGGAAACGTGAAACGCGCCGGAAGCGATGAATAGAATATGGTCCGTTTTTATCATTCCAGCCTTGGTCGACACCGTGCAGCCTTCGACCAGGGGTAGTAGATCGCGCTGCACGCCCTCGCGTGATACGTCGGTCCCGCTGGTTTCCCCGCGCTTGGCAACCTTGTCGATTTCGTCGATAAAAACGATGCCATTTTGTTCCGCGTTTTCGAGTGCGCTAAGTTTCAGCTCGTCTTCGTTAATCAACTTCGCAGCTTCTTCGTCGGTCAGCATTTTGAGCGCATCCTCTACACGTAACTTGCGCGTCTTGGTTTTCTGGTTACCGAGGTTTTGGAACATTCCCTGCAGCTGATTAGTCATCTCCTCCATTCCGGGAGGAGCCATGATTTCAACCCCCAGCGAGGGCAGCTGCAAATCAATCTCGATTTCCTTATCGTTGATCTTGCCTTCGCGTAGCATCTTGCGGAATTTCTGGCGCGTGCTGTCACCTGCGGTATCGGCCTCCCCGGTAAAGTCTTTCGGGCGTGGCAACAAGGCATCCAGCACTTTTTCCTCGGCCGCGTCTTCGGCACGGTGCCGAACCTGGCTGACTTCTGACTCGCGCATCTGCTTGACCGATACATCGACCAGGTCGCGGATGATCGACTCGACGTCGCGACCAACGTAACCGACCTCGGTAAACTTGGTTGCTTCGACCTTGATGAAGGGTGCGTTCGCGAGTCGCGCGAGGCGACGTGCAATTTCGGTTTTACCGACCCCGGTGGGCCCCATCATGAGGATGTTCTTGGGCGTGATTTCGTTGCGCAGCTCCTCGCTGACCTGCTGCCGGCGCCAGCGATTACGCAGCGCGATGGCAACCGCACGCTTGGCCTTGTCCTGGCCAATAATATGATTATCGAGTTCCTGCGAAATCTCGCGTGGGGTCATAGGTGACTGCGCAATGTATTTACTGTCCACGGGTTTACCTAGTAGTCGATTGCTTCGAAGGTATGGTTGAGATTGGTGAAGACACAGATTTCACCGGCAATCTGCAATCCCTTCTCGACGATTTCGCGAGCATTCATTTCTGTAGTGTCGAGCATGGCGCGCGCCGCAGCCTGGGCGTAGGCACCCCCCGAGCCAATCGCCATCAGGCTGTCTTCCGGCTCGATGACGTCACCATTACCCGAGATGATTAGCGAGGCTTCCTCGTTGGCGACACACAGCAGGGCCTCGAGGCGGCGCAATGCGCGGTCTGAACGCCATTCCTTGGCCAGCTCCACAGCAGCGCGAATCATTTGGCCATTGTGCTTTTCGAGTTTGCCCTCGAATAACTCGAATAACAGGAAAGCGTCTGCAGTACCCCCGGCGAACCCGGCGATAACCTTGTCCTTGTAAAGACGGCGTACCTTGCGTGCATTCCCTTTCATGATGGTATTCCCCAGGCTGACCTGGCCATCACCGCCGATCACGACGCTGTTATCACGGCGTACCGAAAGTATTGTTGTGCCATCGAATTGTTCCAAAATCCCATCCTGGTCGAGTCACTGCAGGTATTGTCATATATGGGCAGTGAAAAATAAATACAAGGAGCCAGCAACTATCCTGTTGTTTCCAGGGTAAACGCAATCGCGGCAAATAGCGATTTAACCCTTACGCTTTGCTCGTGGATGCGCTGAATCGTAAACCCTGGCCAGGTGTTGAAAATCAAGATGCGTGTACACCTGGGTGGTGGCGATATTGACGTGTCCAAGCAATTCCTGCACTGCGCGCAAGTCCGAGCTGGATTCGAGCATATGGGTGGCAAAGGAATGGCGCAAGGTATGTGGCGACAGATGCTGGTCGAGTGCCTGTCGCTGGATCAGGCGGTTGAGTCTGCTTTGCACGTTGCGCGGTGAGATACGGTTACCCTGTTTACTCAGGAACAGCGCCGACTGTTGTTTGTCCCGGGTGAATTCCTGGCGTAGTTTAAGCCACTTTTTTACCGCGCTAACTGCCCTGCTGCCGATCGGAAGCTGCCGGGTTTTGTTACCTTTGCCGGTGACCACCAGTTGTTGTTGTGGCAGATCGATATCATCGAGGTCGATGTTAATCAGCTCTGCGAGGCGCAGACCCGAGGAATAAATCAATTCGAAAATAGCAACGTCGCGAACCTGCAGCCAGTCACTGTCGTCGTGGACGGAGAGTAGACGGTCGATGGTTTCGGCATCGCAGGTTTTG
Source organism: Gammaproteobacteria bacterium (assembly GCA_029288195.1). Classification (GTDB taxonomy): domain Bacteria; phylum Pseudomonadota; class Gammaproteobacteria. Next base: position 3,298 of record JARFPR010000054.1, read on the forward strand.
GGCAGCGGCCTGTCGCATTTTGGGGCACTCACTTCGAGCGCCGGATTTATTGTGACTAGCGAGTTACGGATCAGATACTGGTAAAAGCTGCGGATCGAGGATAGTTCGCGCTGGATGGTGCGGCTCTTGCGTCCCTGCCGATGCCGCTGCGCGGCAAACCCGCTGACTTCTGCATAACCGGCCCGCTTCCAGGATTCGATACCCTGCCTGGCGAGGTAGTTTCGAAATTGGTTCAGATCGCGGCGGTAGTTAGTGCAGGTGTGTGGAGAGTAATACTTTTCGCTGCGTAACATCTGGATGAACTGGTCCAGATATTC
>JARFPR010000115.1 GCA_029288195.1 Gammaproteobacteria bacterium
CCCACCAGTAACAACAGTGTTTGAATTTTCACGTACTATCGCCCTTATTATTTAAAGGTATGCGTAATCTGCTCTCCCCGAAAACCTCGATACCTCCCTGTATCGATTGCATGGTTTTTACGAGAAACCGCTTAGCCGTCGATCTTGAGGCTATCACCCCAGTTAAAGGCACTGGCACCGCGATTAATTACCCGCTTGCGGTAAATATCCGAAATGACGTCGGCATCACCCGAAAGCAGCGCCTTGGTTGCACACATCTCGGCACAAAGTGGCAGCTTGCCTTCCGATAAGCGGTTACGACCGTATTTCTTGTACTCCTCGGAGGAGCTATCGGCTTCCGGACCGCCAGCACAGAAAGTGCACTTGTCCATCTTCCCGCGTGAAGCGAACGCGGCTTCCTCGGGAAACTGCGGTGCGCCGAAGGGGCAGGCGTAAAAGCAGTAGCCACAACCGATGCAGATATCTTTGTCATGCAGTACGATGCCGTCGCCGGTGGTGTAAAAACAGTCGACCGGGCATACCGTCGCACAGGGTGCGTCGGAGCAATGCATGCAGGCTACCGACAGGGACCGTTCGCCCTGCTCGCCATCCTTGATGGTAACAACCCGGCGACGATTAACGCCCCAAGGAACCTCGTGCTCGTTTTTGCAGGCGGTCACGCAGGCATTACATTCAATGCAACGTTCGGCATCACAGTAAAATTTCATTCTAGCCATTTTATTATCCCCCCTGCTTAAGCTTTGGTTATACGACAAAGACTACATTTCGATTCCTGCATCTGCGTCACCGAATCGTAGCCGTAAGTAAATGCCGTATTGGCTGCCTCACCGAGAACGTAAGGATCGGCACCTTCTGGATACTTGTCCCTTAAATCCTTGCCCTGGAAATGTCCGGCAAAGTGGAACGGCATGAACGCAACCCCGGAACCAACCCGGCGCGTTACCATCGCCTTGACCTTGACCTTGGCGGCCTCCGCGCCTTCGACCCAGACGTCGTCTCCATCCTTGATGCCGGCATTGTTGGCATCGCGTGGATGGATTTCAACGAACATATCCTGCTGCAGTTCGGCAAGCCAGGGGTTGGAGCGAGTTTCGTCACCGCCACCCTCGTACTCAACCAGCCGTCCCGAAGTAAGAATAATCGGGTAGTCGCCACTGTAATCGGTAGCCTGGATCGACTTGTAACGTGTCGGCAGGCGCCAGAATGATTTGCGATCCTCGTAAGTTGGATATTTCTCTACGAGATCGCGCCGTGACGTATACAAAGGCTCGCGGTGAATAGGTACCGGGTCCGGGAAGGTCCAGACCATGGCGCGCGCCTTGGCGTTGCCAAACGGCGAACAGCCGTGCTTGATGGCAACTCGCTGAATGCCGCCGGACAAATCGGTCTTCCAGTTCTTACCCTCGGCCGCCTGCTGCTCCTCTGGAGTCAGATCGTCCCACCAGCCCAGTTTCTTCAAAACATCGGCGCTGAATTCCGGGTACCCGTCTTTGATATCTGATCCCCTTCCGAACGAACCTTCCGCCAGCAGGTTGGTACCATTACGCTCTACCCCGAAGCGCGCCCTGAAGGTCAGGCCACCATCGGCTACGTTCTTGGAGGTATCATACAGGTTCGGTGTGCCGGGATGATTCATCTCCGGCGTTCCCCAGGAAGGCCATGGCAGACCGTAGTAATCGCCATCGGCAGGACCACCTTCAGCCTTGAGCGTATCGTAATCAAAGGTACCCCAGTTCTCCTGGTGCTTCTTCAGGCGTTCCGGACTCTGGCCAGTGTAACCAATGGTCCACATACCGCTATTGATTTCGCGCAGCACATCCTCGACCAGCGGCTCCTCGCCATTGACCTTGATGTTCTTGAACATCTGATCCGCAAGACCCAGCTTTTTCGCCAGCTTGTACATGATCACGTGATCAGGCAGTGACTCGAACAGCGGATCCATGACCTTGGAGCGCCACTGGAACGAACGGTTGGAGGCCGTAACCGATCCGTAAGTCTCCATTTGGGTCGATGCCGGCAAAAGGTAAATACCGTCCTTACGATCCGGCATAACGGCCGACGCGGTCGGATAAGGATCGATGATGACCATCATCTCGAGCTTTTCCATCGCCTTTTTCTGCTCGACGCCACGAGTCTGACTGTTGGGCGCATGACCCCAGAACAGCATCGCTTTCAGGCTATCATTTTGCGCGATGTTTTCCGGCCCCTCGAGAACCCCGTCGATCCAGCGAGACACTGGAATTCCCTTGGTGTTCATGACATGCACATCCTTGCCCTTGCTCTGCTCGTAACTGCCGCCGTCGAACTGGCCCTTGACCCATTCGTAGTCGAGATCCCAGACGCGCGACCAGTGCTTCCAGGAACCAGCAGAAAGGCCGTAGTAGCCGGGCAGCGTATTCGAGAGTACACCGAGGTCGGTCGCACCCTGGACGTTGTCGTGGCCACGAAAGATATTGGCACCGCCACCGGATACGCCCATGTTACCGAGCGCCAACTGGAAGGCGCAGTAGGCGCGGGTATTGTTGTTACCAATGGTGTGCTGGGTACCGCCCATGCACCAGATAAAGGTGCCGGGACGGTTATCCGCCATCGCCTTGGCGGCCGCGTAGACCTGGTCTTCAGGCACACCGGTGACATTTTCGACCTCTTTGGGATTCCATTTCTTGACTTCGGCCATAACCTCGTCCATGCCGTAAACGCGTTGACGGATGAATTCCTTGTCCTCCCAGCCGTTTTCGAAAATGTGCCACATCATGCCCCAGATAATGCCGATATCGGTACCCGGGCGGATACGCAGGAAGTGATCCGCGTGCGCGGCGGTGCGGGTGTAGCGTGGATCGATAACGATCACCGGGGCATTGTTTTCTTCCTTGGCCTTGAAAATGTGCTGTAACGCGACCGGGTGGGCTTCGGTCGGGTTGGAACCGATCAGCAATATCGACTTGGAGAAGTGGATATCGTTGTAGGAATTGGTCATCGCACCGTAACCCCAGGTATTGGCTACCCCGGCTACCGTGGTGGAATGACAGATGCGCGCCTGGTGATCGACGTTATTGGTGCCCCACATCCCGGCAAACTTGCGGAACAAGTAGGCCTGTTCATTGCTGAACTTGGCAGAACCCAGCCAGAACACCGAATCGGGACCCGATTTGTCGCGAATTTCGAGCATCTTGTCGCCGATCTCGTTGATCGCCTCGTCCCAGGAAATCTTTTTCCATTTGCCGTCAACCAGCTTGGTCGGATACTTCAGGCGACGCTCGCCATGCCCGTGTTCACGGATTGCTGCACCCTTGGAGCAATGCGCGCCCTTGTTAAAAGGATGGTCAAAGGCCGGCTCCTGACCTGTCCAGACGCCGTTTTGAACTTCCGCAATGATTCCGCAGCCGACCGAACAATGGGTACAGATTGTCTTGACCTGCTCGATTTTGCCGCCCGCGGCAACCGCCGCATTCGCCTTTTTCATCATCACCGGCGACACGGTAGTCGCGAGCGCGGCTCCGCCCGCCATCAGGCTGGAATTTCTCAAAAAGGTACGCCGGGAGATCGCCCCGGGTACCGACTTACAGGGCTTGGCGACAACGGCTTTATCAACGCTGGACGATGACTTGGTTAATTTTTTCATGTGGTTACCCCCCAAAGGTTAGATGCCAGCTGACTTGTAGTAGTCGAGTACATGCGAGGTTAGCTGGTAACCTTTCTGAACTGGTTTTTCGGTGGTTTCACCGCTGACCTGTGCAATGGCGCCAGTGCTGGCCACGGTCGTTGCTGCCACGGCTGCTCCGGCGAGCGTGGTCTTTTTGATGAATGCTCGGCGTTCCTGATTCTTCGGTTGAATCTTGTTTTTCACGTCTTTACTCCTCCACAGGGTTTTTCGAGTTCGGCTGTTTCTTGTTACATACGCATCGTGAGGTAGGTTTTTTCTAAACCATAAAAGGCTACTCCAAATTGCGCCACGAATCCATAAAAATCTGCCGATTTGGCTTTGCCGAGGTCAGCAAAAAATCGAGGCAGCCAACTCTGCATATGCTTTGCAAAGAACTGCTGTTGCTGATCCAGGCTGACGTTATCGGCGATCATCACCGAAAACACTTCAAAGATAGCGGCTGCATGATCTTCGGGTTCGCGGACCTCCGGGCTGCGTTCGAAGCCAAGCGCACGCAGATCATCGCGCAGCTCGCTCAGCGGTTGCTCCATCAGGAAACCAGTCAAATACCACGACCCGTAAGGCACTACTTCGCCCTTGCCGAGACCAATAAAAAGGGCGTTATATTCATCCTCGAGATCCTCTGCACGCCGATTTTGAGCAGCGCCGGCGAGAGCGGCCATTGCCTCGGAAAGCTCATCGGATTCCGCGTCACCTTCAGGTGACAGCGTCACCACGTGATCCAGCAGCGACGGCTCCGGCGGAGCTCGCAGCAGAGCCGCCAGCAGCGCGTAGGCCGATGCCCGGTAACGTTGTTCCTGTTCGATGGTTGCTTCGTCGGTGGTTGCCATATCTAATCCATCATGCCGTGTTACTGGCGAAAGCCTTTTTGCGGGTCAAACTGTCCACCCATCGCTTCGGGATCCTGCACCACATCGACGACACGGCAGTTATCACACATCTTCAGTCGATCGAGTGCGCGTTCGCTACCGAACATGTAATGATCCTTCAGTTTTTCCTGCATCTTGTTTATTACCGATGTGGGGGCAAAAGGCTTGCCACAGGATATGCACGCGAACGGGGTATCGCTATTCAGGGCGCGCGCGCGGTTACGTGTTTCAAAATCAAACAACAGGCGCGGTTGCAGGGTTATCGCGTCCTCCGGGCAGGTCTGCACACAGGCGCCACATTGCAGGCAGTTGCTTTCGATGAAAAAAACCTCGGGAATCTCTCGATTCGAGCCGTCCTGCAGGGCCTTGCCCGGGCAGGAACCGACACAGGCCATGCACAGCGTACATTTTTCGGCGTCAATCAAGGCCTCGCCAAAGGGTGCCGTTGACGGGAGATCGATCCGATCTGCGCCTGGTTTGAGTTTTGCCACCAGGTGATCGAGCGCCTGGTATATCGCGTTGCGCTTGCCCGCCGGCATATCATGAATTGCCATTTCCACAACGCTTGCGGCTTCAACCTCGGGCAGCGCCGCGTCATGGGAGCACAGCGATACACTAACGGGATCCATACCGAGACCAACTAGTAGCGCCTGGGTCCACTCGACCTGGGCGCCGAGATTGGCCTGTGAACTCCTCGGAACCTCCGCATCGATATGCAGAATCACCTGCATCGCGCCATAGGCCAGTGCCGACAGGCATAGATCCATGCCGACACTGCCGAGTTCCTCAACCTCGAGCGGCAGCAAGTTGTCATAGTGTTGCAGGTACATTTCCGGCGAGTAGCTTTCGCTGTGGAATAAAACAATGGGCAGTTCACCGCCCTGTTCCTGGTAAACCTTAAGCATATCGCGCAGACGCTTGCCGCTGTCACGCAAACCCGGATACAGGTAGCGAATCGCACCCGACGGGCAAACCGTGGTGCAACTGCCCCCGCCCTGGCACAGGTAAGGATTGACCTCGATTCGATCCACCAGGCTATGGATCGCTTCTGCCGGGCAGGCATCGATACATTGCCGGCAGGCGACTTTTCCGTTGACCCCGTGGGCGCAGATCGAGGCATCGTAGTCGAAAAACTTGGGTTTCTGGAATTCACCGCGCAAATCAGCCAACTCGGCCATGAGTTCTGGATTTCCCCAATCTCCGGGCGGCACATGGAAGTACCCTGGCGGCAGCATTTCTCTCGCCAGCAGTGGCGCCTCATTCAAGTCCAGGATCGCGTCGCCCTGGTGACTCATCTCGTTGCCCTGTTGATCAGTCACCTTGACCATGTAGGCCCCCAGATAACCCTCGATTTGAATCCGGCCCGCGGAAATCGCAACCGGGTTGATATCCAGTGCTGCGGGTAATTCGCTGCATTTTGCCAGCGCATCGTCGTCACCCAGCACGATGACCTTACCTGTCGACTGGTAGGAAACCAGGCTGGTGGGCTCGAACTCGAAGGCGTCTCTGACCGCCAGTGCCTGCTGTCGCGCGTCGACATTACTCATGTTTCAATTCCTGCTTGTTCGCGGGATTTCGATCGGCATCGGCGATCATTTCAGGCTGATCTTCAAACACTTCTTCGTCCCCACTATCCTCGATCGCCTCCAGCTCATCATCGATCTCCTCGTCAATCGCCTCGATTTCCTCTAGCTCGTTTCTAGCCTCCTGTTCCGCTTCGAGCGCCAGGGCTTCACGTTCTCTTTGTTCTTTCATTTCGATATGGTGTTTCATATCGCAGGTGACGATATCACCCAGCTTCTCAAAATAGGTATAGTCTTCATCGTACTCGTCGAGCCCGTCACGAATATTGAAAGCCGGAGCTTTGAACAGTTTACGCAGTGCCAGGTTACGCAACTCGTCGCTCACACCCTCCGACATGAAGCCACTGTAATCCGAATCCTCGTGCAGCGATTCGATTGGGGGCATATCGGCATCGGTCAGGGCGGGCCTCGATTCCGTCTCGGTTTCAATCGGCGCTGCTGTGCCCAGACTGGCCTCGCTATCCAATGGCACCTCCTGCTCTGCCACCGACGCTTCCTGCGCTACCTCCTGCTTGCGCCGCGACCAACGCCGCAATACCGACTCTTTGCTGTCCTGGGTCATGATTGCCCGCCCCCAGAGGAGGTACCGGGTTTTTCTGTTTCACGCCAGTTTTTAAGCTTGCGCTTGGTTTTCCTGATCGCGACATAGTGCGTCAGCACGTAAGCTTCCGCCCACCGGTAAAGTTCGGCAGGAATTTCAACCGAGTAGATTTGCTCATCGCCCTCGAGATAGGCGTGCACTTCATCGAAACTCAATGACACCAGGTAGGGTACCGGCATTTCGTCACTGGAATCAGGCTGATCGGCCACGATGAAACAGCCGGGTTCCGGTGACATCAGGTTATGGTAATAGCTTTCGCATTCGTCCAGATGCAGCTGCAAAGCCAGGCCTGTGACCAGGAATTGCTCGACATCGCCATCCTGATAGATACGGTTGATTGCTTTATCCTCCTCACCGTTGCGCATGACAACGCCAATCGCATCAAAGCGAAAATCCGCCCAGGGATGCGAAGAAGGTTGTTTTTCCATGATCACCGCAAGGTTCATGCGCTCTGGAAGCTCCTGGTTGAAACCTTCCAGCTCCATTTTTTCCATAATAACCAACTGTACCGTTAAACTCGGGACCACCATTTATACCACAGCTACGCTACCAACGCGCAAGTGACGTCGCAGGCGTCATCCCGGCCCCTCAGCCGGGATCCATTTAAATGCCTTCTCAGTAGAGTACCCGGGCTACGCCCGGTCGGCTTTCCCGGTAGGCCTGTAAATGGATTCCGGCGGTCCGACGTATCGGTCAAGCCCGGAATGACGGCGAGAACGCGTTACAAGATCCTGGCCCAGGTGCCGGGATGATAATCAAAAAATAACACGGGAATGAAGACTTAAGTTTACTTCTGTTCGAGGGTAAAAGAACGTTCGTTTTTCAAGGAAGGGATGCGGCTGCGCACCTTCTGCACCTGCTCGAGATCGATATCGGCGTAAATCAAACCCGGCTCGGAGCCGCCATCGGCGAGGATTTCGCCCCAGGGATCGACGATCAGCGAGTGCCCGTAGGAATAGCGTTTATCGCAATGATGTCCGCACTGATTCGGCGCGATGATAAAAGCGCCGGTTTCAATTGCGCGTGCACGAACCAGCGTATGCCAATGCGCCTGGCCGGTGGTCTGGGTAAACGCGGCCGGAATCGTAATGAATTCGGCCCCGCCCTGCGCCAGGGCACGGTAAAGTGCACCAAAACGCAGGTCGTAACAAATCGATAAACCCAGCTTTCCCCAGGGGGTTTCGACGATGATCGCCTTGTCGCCCGGGGCAATCGCGTCCGATTCACGATAAGCCTCCCCGTGTTTTAGTTCGATATCGAACATGTGCAGTTTGTCGTAACGGGCCCGAATCTCACCGTTGGTATCCAGCAACAAGCTGCGATTGAAAATCTTGTCATTCTCGAGAATCAACTGCGATCCGACCAGGATGGTAACACCGTGCTCACGGGCCCTGGCCCTGAATGCGTTGAGGCCGATATCATCGATTTCGCTATAAGTTGCCGCTGGAATTTGCTCGTTTACTGGCTCAATCAAACCCACTGTCTCGGGCAGCGCAATAAATTCAGCGCCTTCAACGACGCACTCGTCAATGCGCGCGCAAACCCAGTCGACATTAGCCGTGATATCGCGCGTCGCGGTATTCTGGATACAGGCGACGCGCAACTCAGTCATGCCGCAGCACTTCCTCGGCATCATGGTAATCGTACTCAAGATCCTGGGCCACTTCACGCTGCGTGATCTTGCCTTTGTGGACGTTGAGCCCGTCCCGCAGCCAGCGGTCCTCCATTAATGCTGACCGGTAACCTTTGTTGGCGAGCGCAAGCACATGCGGCAGCGTAACGTTATTGAGCGCGTAGGTCGAAGTGCGCGGCACCCCACCCGGCATGTTGGCAACACAATAATGCACCACGTCATCGACGATATAAGTCGGGTCGGCGTGGGTCGTGGCCCTGGAAGTTTCGCAACAGCCACCCTGGTCGATGGCAACGTCGACAATCACCGCACCCGGTTTCATCGCCTTGACCATTTCCGCGGTCACCAGCTTGGGTGCTTCGGCCCCGGGTATCAGGACTCCGCCAATCACCAGGTCGGCTTCGATGACGTGCTGCTCGAGCGCATCCTGGGTCGAAAATACCGTGTTGGTACTGCGTCCGAACTGTTTCCAGTGCGCTTCGATCGCCTCCGGGTTACGATCGATGACCCAGACATCGGCACCCATACCGACCGCGATATGAGTCGCGTGCGTACCGACCACGCCGGCGCCGATTACCACGACCTTGGCCGGGTCTACCCCCGGCACACCGCCGAGCAGAATGCCGAGACCGCCGTGCGGATGTTCGAGGTTATAGGCACCGGCCTGGATCGCCATACGCCCCGCTACCTTGGACATCGGCGCCAGCAAAGGCAGGCCGCCATGGGGCGAGGTAACGGTTTCATAGGCGATACAGATCGCACCACTTTCAACCAGGTCCCTGGTCTGATCCGGATCGGGTGCCAGGTGTAAGTAAGTGAATAGAACCTGGCCTTCGCGCAGCATCGCGCGTTCACCCGCCTGCGGTTCCTTGACCTTGACGATTAATTCGGCGCTGGAAAAAATCTCCTCGGGTGAATCAATAATCTGCGCACCGATTTTGGCGTAGTCGTCGTCGCTTACACCGATACCCTCCCCGGCATTAGCCTGAACCATAACCTGGTGGCCATGCTTTATCGCCTCGCGCACGCTTGCGGGTGCCATACCGACGCGATACTCGTGGTTTTTGATTTCCTTGGGAACGCCTATCAACATCACTACTACCTGTGTGGTTAACAAAGCGCAAAAGTATATGGAGCGCCGGCAGGGGGGCTAGTGCCAGCAAAATTAAATTGCTGTACCAGCCAGGGAACTCTAACGGTAAACAGGTAAAAGCCCCTACCGAATCTGCCGTTTCTAATTAGCAAAAACGTTGCTAGAATGGCTCGTCCCATGAACGACACAACCTCACAGAATCAGCTCATTGACCGCTTTGGGCGCAGCGTAAGCTACGTTCGCCTGTCGGTTACCGATCGCTGTGACCTGCGCTGTGTCTACTGCATGCCCGAGAAGATGAAGTTCGTGCCGCGCACGCAATTGTTGACGCTCGAGGAAATGGAGAGCGTCGGCCTTGCCTTCATCAAGCTCGGTGTCGACAAGATCCGTATCACCGGCGGTGAACCGCTGGTGCGGCAGAATATCCTGCAATTGTTTAATAACCTGGGCGCTGCCGAGGGCCTGCGCGACCTGACGCTCACCACCAACGCAACCCAGCTCGAAAAATATGCACGCCCGCTGAAAGACGCCGGGGTTACCCGCATCAACGTCAGCCTGGATACCTTGCGACCAGAACGCTTTCGCGCCATGACCCGGATCGGTGATCTCAACAAAACGCTCGACGGGATCGACGCGGCCATTGCCTGCGATTTTGAACAGATCAAGATCAATACCGTGGTCCTGAGAAACCATAACCACGACGAAATTCTCGACCTGGTCAATTTCTGCATCGACCGCGGCATCGATATCAGCTTCATCGAGGAAATGCCGCTCGGCCAGAACGATCATCATGACCGGGCGGTTGCCTACTACTCAAGCGACCAGATTCTCGAAGACCTGGAGCAGCACTTTGAACTGATTCCAAGCACCATGACAACGGCCGGTCCGACCCGTTACTACCAGCTAACCGGCCATGACAATGCCCGCGTCGGCTTTATTTCGCCCCACAGCCATAATTTCTGCGAGTCCTGCAACCGCGTTCGCGTAACCGCGGAAGGTCGCCTGCTACTGTGCCTTGGCCAGGAGCATTCACTTGATTTACGCCACGTTATCCGCGCCAATCCGGGTGATACGGCAGCACTTGAGCAGGCCATTATCGACTCGATGCAAATCAAGCCGAAGGGTCACGATTTCAATCTCGATTCCCAGGAAATTCTGCTGCGTCACATGAATCTCACCGGCGGTTAGCAG
>JARFPR010000123.1 GCA_029288195.1 Gammaproteobacteria bacterium
CCCAGCGGCTCCAGACCACGCTTTTCGGCGAGCGAAGCTTCCATCAAAACACAGGCAGACGCGCCGTCCGATAGCTGACTCGCATTGCCGGCGGTAACGGTGCCACCTTCCACCACGGGATTCAGTCCGGCGAGACCTTCGAGCGTCGTTTGCGGGCGGTTACCTTCATCCTTCTCCAGGACTGCATCGCTGTAACTGATTTCGCCGCTTTCCTTGTCCTTGATCGCGCGCGTGGCAGAAATCGGCACGATTTCGTCGTCGAAAGCGCCTGCCTGTTGCCCGGCCGCGGTGCGCATCTGAGATTGCAGTGCATACTCATCCTGCGCCTCGCGGGTGATGCCGTATTGTTTAACCACGTGCTCGGCGGTTAGCAGCATCGGCATATAGGCATGCTCTGCATGCATCACGACATTTGCATCGGCCTGATCGGCAACCCAGGGGAAATACTGGTTTTGTACTGCCGAAATATTATCCTGCCCGCCGGCAACAACGATATCCATGCCATCGACAATTATCTGCTTGGCCGCAGTTGCAATTGCCATCAAGCCCGATGAACATTGCCGGTCAATCGTCTGTCCCGACACCGTGTTTGGCAACCCTGCGCCGAGCGAGGCCAGGCGCCCTATGTTCATACCGGCGGTTCCCGCCGTCAGCACAGCACCTATGATGACATCGTCTATTTCGTCGCCGTCAACACCGGACCGCTCGACCGAGTGACGGATAGCATGTGCCGTTAGCGTCGGTGATTTTATATTGTTGAGCGTACCTTTGAACGCCACGCCGATCGGGCTACGCGCGGTTGATACGATGACTGCGTCTTTCATTTTGTGATATGCCGAAAGCGAAAATTGCGAAATTATACATCAGCCCGGAGAAATGGGGACGCATCTATTTATACTGTTCTGTTTATTATTGAAAGAATAGAAACGTCCCCGATCCTCGACCTCTACCCCCTCCTTTGTGCCTATTTGCCCAGCAAACTTGAAACATCTTCGATGATAACATCGAACTGGTCATCCATCTTAAAGTCCCCGTCGTAAGCAGATTTAATTTTCGATACGCTGGAATCGATAACTTTCAGCAGGGATTTTTGCTGCTGTTCAGTCAAATCCATCCGCTGCAAAGACGATTCTAATTGGTTACCCATCCCGGTCAGGATTTCGCCTGCTACAAGGGTTTGTCGTCTATGCTGTTCGTCGATTTCGCCAAGTTTAACGCGGGTCGATTCGAGCACCCGGGTCAGCAGCTCGCGCCGGGAATCGAACAACCTCTCCGCCTGCAATGCATGCAACCTCGTATCCAGACCCTCGATCATAATGACCAATTGCTGTCGCAGGTTTTCGATTTCTTGCTGGCCACTCGGCAGTTTGCGAACCAGCAGCGTCACGTGATCCGAATTTATCGCAAGACGAGTACCAAAACTTAATACCCGATCCTGACCGCGCAGACTCTCGAGGATCTGGCTTTCCATCGGTCGATCGATACCATCACTAAACCAAACCCGGTTTTCAGGCTCGGCCTGAATCAGCAAGCTGCATTCAAGTTCGAATTCTCTCAAGCAATCGAACACATTTTCAACCAACTCGTCAACATCGTCGATCCGCTGGCAGCGATGCAGGAACTGGACCACCATTCCGAGGATCTCGGTATTGGTCAAATTATCCTTTAATGCCTTGACGGCCCTGTCGGAAACCTGCTCCAGTTCCCGTTTACGGTGCTGACTGGCGAGGAATATCTGAACCTTCTTTTGCAGAATATCTTCGCTATAGGGTTTGGTTATATAGTCGTCACCGCCAACCTCTTAGACAGCCATCAGTTCTTCGTGCGTTGAAAGTGAAGTAACGAATATGATCGGAATTTCAGCGGTATTGGTATCAGACTTCAAACGTGCACAGGTTTCGAGACCATCCATTTTCGGCATGTTGACATCGAGCAGAATCAAATCGGGTTTTTGCAGACTGACCTGTTCCAGGCAGCCCTCACCCGAGTTCACGGTATTAAGCGCGTAGTTGTCTCGCAACAACTCCTCCATGATGGCCAGGTTGACCGGTTCATCATCGACGCAGAGTATCGAGGCTTTCCTATCCATTCGTTTAATTATGCAGTCGTGCAGAATTTGCGTATCTATAATTGAAATGATCGTGAAAGAGTAAACAAAGCCCTTTTATTTGCAATTGCCTTTTGCTGTCCCGGCAAATTTCCGATCTCACTTGATAGTTCTCATTTTGTTCTCTATAGTATTCACCAACCAGGACCTTTCGATGAACAATATCACGCTATCCGCTAAATTCAGACCTATAAAACCACTGCCTCCCCTGTTTGGGGATCTCGAGGAACTGGGGCGGATCAGGGCTGGCATACCACTTGAAGCGATAGAGGACCGGCAGCGCAGCGAACTTTTAAGCCTGCTGACAGCCCCCGGGCGTTACGCATTGCAGGTCATTGATGATTCGATGTGCGAGGCGGGAATCATCGAGGGCGATATCGTGGTCGTACAAAGCCAGCAGCAGGCCCGCAGCGGTGACATCGTGGTGGCACTAATCGACAACGAACAGGTGACCCTGAAACGCATTCGCTACCGCCCCGGCAATCAGATTCAACTGCTGGCCGACAGCCCCGAACTTGACGATTTAACCCTCGCCGATTCCCGCGTGATCATCCAGGGAAAAGTGATCGGCCAGGTTCGGCAATACCGTTGACAACTGAAAGCAGCGGCCATTGGCCGCGGGTAATTCTGCTGGCAGACATGAATGCCTTCTTTGCCTCGGTTGAACAGGTTGATCATCCCGAGTGGCGCGCCAAACCGGTCGCACTGACCAATGGCGGCATAGGTACCTGTATCATTACCTGCTCCTACGAGGCCCGTGCCTGCGGAGTCAAAACCGGAATGCATATCAAGCAGGCTCGACGACTTTGTCCACAACTGATCCAGGTTGCGAGTCGCCCGCAACGCTACGCACAGGTATCCGCCAATATCATGCATGCCCTGGCAGCTTTCACCCCCGATATCGAAATATTTTCGGTCGACGAGGCTTTCCTCGATGTCACCCGCTGTCAGCAACTGTGGGGATCTCCGCGCGAAATCGCAAACCGGGTCAAACACTCTGTCTACGAGAATTCGGGAGTGCTTTGTTCTGTCGGTGTCAGCGGTGACAAAACCACCGCCAAATTTGCTGCCAGGCAACAGAAGCCGGACGGATTGACAATCATCCCGCCCTGGCAGGCGAAGGAGCGCCTGGCCAGCACCCCGTTGATCGAATTGTGCGGGATTAACTCGGGGGTGGCCGGCATGCTGGCGGATTACGGTGTGCACTGCTGCGCGGACCTGCAAAAATTACCCATCAGTGTGCTCGGCAAACGCTTCGGCAATCCCGGCAGACGTATCTGGTTGATGGCACAGGGACTGGATCCCGAACCGGTAAAGACCAATATTCCCGATGCCCAATCGGTCGGACATGGTAAGGTATTACCGCCAGACACGCGCGATGCGGAAACGATACGCGTTTTTATGATGCACATGGCCCACAAGGTTGCCGAGCGCCTGCGCAGCAACAAGCTGGTGGCGCAGCAGTTCCTGTTCGGGCTGCGCCTTTACCGCGGCTGGCTCAAGACCACCGTCCGGTCAATATTGCCCTGCGACGACGAAAGGGTCATTTACCGACTCGGTAATCATTGGCTGCAGAATCACTGGAGAGGCCAGGGTATCTGGCAAATCCGCATTGTCGCGCTGGACCCGAAAGCACCCTGCCAGGCAGATCTGTTCCAACGCAAGCATCCGCTCAGACAACGCGCTCACCTGGCCATGGACCAGATCAACCAACGCTATGGCGCCATGACGCTGGCATCGGCCCGATTACTTGGCCGTTCCACCATGCCCGACGTGATTTCTCCCGCCTGGAAACCCTATGGTCACCGCAAAACCGTCTAGCTGGCAGCAATAATGCAAATGGCCAGGTGTCTTATTTCACGGAACAATTAAACAATTTCGGCTAAACTTGGTCGATAACTATGCACGTACAAATGAAGAGACACCGAATGCTGGACACGACGGACAATTCAATTGCAGATTTTCAGGCCGATATTCGCAAGGCTGTCGCGGCAATCGAAACCATCATCCTGGGCAAATCGACCCAGATCGAACTTGCCGTATGCTGCCTGATAGCCCGTGGCCACTGTCTTATCGAAGATTTGCCCGGCGTCGGTAAAACCACGCTGTCGCAAACCATAGCGCAGGTATTCGGGCTCAATTTCAATCGCATTCAGTTCACCAGTGATTTACTGCCGGCCGATATACTGGGGGTTTCGATTTTCGACCCGAGAGACCAGGTTTTCAAATTTCACCCTGGCCCCGTGTTTGCAAATTTCATCCTGGCCGATGAAATTAACCGGGCCACGCCGAAGACCCAGAGCGCACTGCTCGAAGCCATGGAAGAAAAGCAGATTACGGTTGAAGGAGCAACGCATAAGCTGGATGAACCTTTTTTTGTTATCGGCACCCAGAACCCGCTTGATCAATCGGGAACCTTCCCGCTGCCGGAATCACAACTGGATCGATTCATGATGAAAATTTCGCTCGGCTACCCGGACCAGCAAGCCGAACGCGCGTTATTAGCGGGAGGCAATCCTCGAGAATTAGTGCACCGGTTGCCGCCCGAGATCAGTCTCGAGCGTTTTATCGCTATTCAGTCAGCCGTTGACCATATTCACTGCTCCGAGCCACTGTTAAATTACGTACAACATTTAATCCAGGCGACCCGTAATCCCGGCCTGTTCGTCTACGGTATCTCGCCACGTGCCGGGCTCGCCGTAATCCAGGCCAGCAAAGCCTGGGCATTGATGCATGGTCGCAGTCACGTAGAACCGGGCGATGTGCAATCCGTGTTCGGCGCGATAGCGGATCACCGCTTAAATCCCTCGGAGCAACACAGCCATCCAACCAGTGACCTGGTCAATGATATAATCGATCAGATTCCGATTCCCTAAGCCCCATGTTTTCGGTCAGTCTGCCGGCGCCCGTCCGTCGATACTTCGACAACTGGTTCGATACCCATAACCCTCCGAGTCCGGATGCTATCTTCCTGCATAACCGGCGTCTTTACATCCTGCCCACTCGATTCGGCTACCTGTTCGCAATAATGCTGTTGTTCCTGTTTTTTGCAGCAATCAACTATCAGAACAGCATGGCATTTGTACTCACCTTCATGCTGATCTCGCTCGGCATCATCAGTCTATGGCACACGCACAAAAACCTGCTGGGCATAAACGTCAGTCTGCAGATTCCGCGACCTGTCTTCTGCGGAGAGTACTGCGAATTTAAATTTGATATCAGCCATGCCAATAACTCGACGCGTTACGCCATTGGTCTCCAGTATGCTGACCAGGCACCGGTTTATGTGAAACTCGAAGCCGAGGGCAACGCCGAGGCAAAGATAAAAATTCCCACGGCCCACCGTGGGCAGTTCAGGCCGATGGGGATTACGGTTTTTACCCGCTATCCCACCGGCCTGTTCCACGCCTGGGGCTGGCTTAAATTCGATTTACCGGTCCTGGTCTACCCACGGCCAGCCGCAAATGCCCGGCTGCAACAGAGCATGATCGAACAATACGATGGTCAAACTTCGACCAGCACTATCGAAGG
>JARFPR010000134.1 GCA_029288195.1 Gammaproteobacteria bacterium
AAACTGGGGATAGGCTATTTACCACAGGAGGCCTCGGTATTTCGCAGTCTCACCGTGGCGCAGAATATCCTGGCCATTCTGCAACTGCGCAAGGACCTCG
The DNA here is from genome assembly GCA_029288195.1 of Gammaproteobacteria bacterium. GTDB lineage: Bacteria > Pseudomonadota > Gammaproteobacteria. The sequence goes on from JARFPR010000134.1 coordinate 101, forward strand.
ATCAGGACGCACGAAATCAAGCGCTGGAACATTTGATGGAAGAATTTCAGATCGAGCATTTGCGCGATACCGACGGCATTTCTCTCTCAGGTGGAGAACGCCGACGCGTGGAGATCGCGCGCGCACTGGCCAATCAACCCGAATTTATCCTGCTGGATGAGCCCTTCGCCGGGGTAGACCCGATTTCCGTCATCGACATCCAGTCAATTATCCGGCAGCTCGCTGAACGCGGGATCGGGGTATTGATAACCGATCATAATGTTCGCGAGACTCTGGGGATATGCGATCGAGCCTACGTTATGGGGGACGGCGAGGTCCTGGCCGAGGGCAATCCGAGCCAGATTCTCGATAATAAAATAGTTAGAAAGATTTACTTGGGAGACGATTTTAAGCTATAACTGTTCTCATGGGAGATAACAATTATCCGGACCAAATATCCGCCAGGGAACGGTCTCGCCTGTGAAACAAAGCCTGCAACTGCGAATAGGGCAAAGCCTTACGATGACACCCCAGTTGCAGCAGGCAATCAAGTTGCTGCAGCTCTCCTCCCTGGAATTACAGGCCGAAATCCAGGAAACTCTGGATGCCAACCCGCTACTCGAACAGGACGACAATCTCGGTGAAATTACCGTTATCGATCCCGATGCACAGCGGGACGGCGGCGCCAATGGCGAAGATGCTACCGATTTTAAAATTCCCGAAAGTCCGGTTTCAGAAAATCGAGCCGAGCAAACCTTACCGGACGATCTCGAAATCGATGCGCGCTGGGAACAGATCTACGATAACCTGCCCAGTTCACCCAGCCAGTCTTCCGCTTCAGGCATTGATAACCGTGATATGTTTGAAAACCAGGCAGGTGCCGAGGATACGCTTAAAATTCACCTCACATGGCAGCTTGACTGTGCGCATATTTCGGAGACTGATCACGACATCGGGCTCGCGATTATCGACGCTATCGACGATAGCGGGTATCTCAACGAAACTGTCGAAGACATATATGAAGGCCTGGTGCGCCAACACGAGACCCTGGAGCTCGATGAAGTCGAGGCAGTATTGCACCTGGTGCAACGTTTCGATCCGGTCGGGGTCGCGGCCTGCTCACCCAGCGAATGCATGGCTATACAACTGGAGCAATACGATCCTGAAACACCCTGTCTTTCCAAGGCAAAAGTCCTGGTTGAAAAGTATCTCGAGCAACTTGCCAATAACGACGTGGCATTGCTTAAGCGTCGCTTGCAGGCCAGTGACAGCGAATTAGCGGAAATCATCAAGCTGATCCAGACCACCAACCCGCACCCGGGTCACAGTATCAGTGAAAACCACGCCGAATATATTGTACCGGATGTTTACGTCAGCAAGCATTCCGGACGCTGGGGAGTCAGCATCAACCCGGAACATGCGCCTCGCCTGAGGGTGAATGACCAGTATGCAAACCTGATCAAGCGTAGCGATAGTAGCGACCAGAATACCTATTTAAAAGATCATTTGCAGGAGGCGCGATGGTTTATCAAGAGTCTGCAGAGCCGCAACGAAACCTTGCTGCGTGTCGCAGCAGCCATTGTTGAACGCCAGCAGGCATTCCTGGATTATGGTGAAGAAGCAATGCAGCCAATGGTGCTTCGCGATATTGCGGAATTGTTAGAATTACACGAATCCACAATTTCGCGGGTAACCACTCACAAGTACATGCACACCCCGCGGGGTATACTCGAATTCAAATACTTTTTTTCGAGTCACGTGGGTACCGCCGATGGCGGTGAATGTTCGGCCACAGCGATTCGGGCAATTATTAAAAAATTCGTCGCCGCCGAAAAGCCTGAGAAACCATTAAGCGATAACAAAATCGCAACTTTATTGGAGCAACAGGGAATTAACGTAGCCAGGAGAACCGTAGCCAAATACAGGGAAGCGTTAAATATTCCACCATCCAATGAGCGTAAACGTCTCTTTTGAGACACTAACGATTCGCAGCAATGCGAATCACACAGCCGAGGAGATAAAAAGATGCAAGTCAGTTTAAGCGGTCATCATGTAGAAATAACTGAATCCCTGCGCAACTATGTTAACGAAAAAGTCGGCAAGCTTGACCGGCATTTCGACCACGCGCTGGACATCCATGTCGTACTAACTGTGGAAAAACTGCGTCATAAGGCAGAAGCCACATTGCATGTCAGTGGCAGTAACCTGCACGCGGATGATGTGCAGGAAGATATGTACGCCGCGATTGATGGCCTTGTTGATAAACTTGATCGGCAGGGAAAGAAGCACAAAGAAAAATTGAAGGACCACCGGCTTAAGGGCATGCCAGCCGAGCTAGCCTGAAATCAAACCGGGGGGAGCTTGCTCCCCCTTTTTTTGCCCGAAACGAGATCCATTACACTTGCATACTCGTACAATTCGGCTAAGATTCGCGCATCAATTCCAGGTAGCCAGCACATAAGCTTCGAATAATGACAATTTCTGCACTTTTGTCACCACAAAGTATTTTTCTAGATACTGAAATTACCAGTAAAAAAAAGCTCCTCGAATTGATCGCGAACATCGTGGCTGATAGAACCCAACTTTCAGAATCGGCGATATATAATAACCTGTTGAATCGTGAACGCCTGGGCAGCACAGGCCTGGGCCAGGGTTTTGCCGTACCCCATGCACGCCTGGAAAGCCTGGACCAGACGATGGGCTTTTTTTTTCGACTGAAGGATGCGGTAAATTTCGAATCACCCGACAATCAACCGGTCGACCTGGTATTTACCATCATCATCCCCGAACAAGCGACCGAAGAACACCTGATCATACTGTCGTCGCTCGCCGGTATATTTTCCAGACCAGAGATTTGTGAAGCGATCCGGAGCGCTGCCAGCAAGGAAGAAATCGCACAAATCATCGAATCGGCCGAGCAATGAGATCCTCGTTAATAATTCGTGAATCTCTCTCCCGCTACCAGCAAAAACTAAAACTAAACTTCACTTCTCGCGAGGTCGGTCTTGAACGCGAAATTAAATTGTCGCGCCAGGCTTCGAACAGCTTTGAAGTGCCGGTATTATATTCGGAATTGAGCGATTCCGAATTGCTCGACAATACCCGCTGCTATTACCAATTAACGGGTACAATGCCGCACAAGATTTTTCACGCGCCAAAAGCGGGCTGTTTCGCAGGATATTGAACTTTCAGACTAAAGCTTCGAGGATGACAGAAAAGTGAAACTGGTGATTGTCAGCGGCCTGTCCGGCTCCGGAAAAACCGTAGCCCTGCATACCCTGGAGGACG
>JARFPR010000147.1 GCA_029288195.1 Gammaproteobacteria bacterium
CGCTCCAGCAGCGATTTGATAACGATTGCACCTAACTTACTTGCGGGAGTGTTTGCGAGCGCACCGCTAAACGCGCCTATCGGGGTCCGCACCCCGTCTACTATCACTACGTTTGTCATATTTGCATACCTGTAAAAAAAAGGCCCGGGTTATTATAACGCCGGGCCTGAACATTGGAGGAGTAATTTTTGGGGTTGCATTGACGGGAATCAACGCAACTCCATGGAAAGCGATATTAAGCTGCTTTCTTGCGTGACTTGGCGATTTCCTTTTCGATGTTTTGAGCGGTTTTCTTGGCCTGTGCCTGAACTTCGGCGAGCGAGCCTTCGAAAATCTTGCCGGCTTCAGTGATCGCAGATTCGATAACGGCAGCGTTATCTTTAGCGACGGTAACCAGCTTTTCGTTCAATGTTTCGACATACTTCTGCTGCATTTCAACGGCAACGTTCATATCTTTGACTTCGGCCAGAGCCTTTACGTGCTCCAGGTTGCTTCGCATCATTTCAGCGGTTGTTTCAGCCTGAGACTGCATCAATTTTACTGCCAGGGCTGTGTTATTTTCAGCCATTTTCAGCATCGGCTTCATGCTTTCCTGAGCCATCTTCATGAAATCTTCGTACATTTTCGTTTCCTCGGTAAAGTTAAAAACTAGATTTAAAATCTATGTTGCACTGCAACAATACTGATAATATAGGGTTTGCGGGAAGGCTTGTCAAGTATTTTGTTGCGCTGCAACATAATAATTTTAATAATACTATAACTTTTTGAATTTCATAGAGTTATTTTGTACTTTAGTTCTTCAAGACCATTAATGACAAGCGTCGGCTCAACTCCCCAGGGGTCAAATACCACGCTTTGCGAGCGTCTGAGCCAGGCTGCTTTCATGCCGGCAGATACCGCACCGATTACGTCGAAACCGTTGCTCGAAACCAGCCAGCAGTTTTCCCGTGCGGTGTCGGCTACCTCTATGAAATGGTGATAAACCTGCGGGTCGGGTTTAAAGGTATGCAGCGCATCGACACTGACCACGCCTTCAAAATACTGATCGATCCCGGCATGCTCGAGCAGTCCTACAATCGCCTCCTCGACACCGTTGGAAAAACCGAACAAGTGGAAGCCCGCGTCTGCCAGCGCCTGCAGGCTGGCAGGAACATCGTCGTAGGCGGGCAACACTCGATAGACCTGCACCAGTGCAGCTTTTGCCGACTCGTCGAGACCGGTCTGCAACAGCATATCGGTATAATCCAACGCCTGCCGGGTACACACCGGGAAATTCTCGTAGCGCTGCATCAATGCACGACGCCAGGTATACTCGAGTTGCTTGTCGCGCCAGGTATTCGAAAACTCCCACGCACGGTCTCCCACGTGCTTCGAAAGTTCATCCACGACCCCGTGCGGGTCGATCAGCGTACCGTATATATCGAAAGCCAGGGCTACGCTCATGTTTTTGACTCCTCGCGCGGTTAAGTGACGCAGAACCCGGGCCAGTGATTCCCGGTCACCTCGCCGCGACCCAGGTATCCCTCGCAATCGATCTCGCGATGATATTTGTTTTCACGAGTGACTGATGCAGGTAATCCCATCGCACTATCCCACTTGCTTGCGCAGCAACGCAGTTGCGGCCCGTGAAACCGGTTCGCGCCCGAGAAAATCACTGATGAAGCGGCCAGCCTCGAGCAACTTGTCCATATCGACCCCGCTTTCAATGCCCATGCCATTGAGCATGTAAACCACGTCCTCGGTGGCGACGTTACCGGTGGCGCCCTTCGCATAGGGGCATCCGCCAAGACCCGCGACCGAGCTGTCGATGACGGAAATTCCGCACTGCATGACCGCATGGATATTGGCCAGCGCCTGGCCGTAAGTATCGTGAAAATGCGCCGCCAGATGTTGAATCGGCACCTGCCGACTCAGTTTCTCGACCAGATCCCGTGCCCGGCCCGCGGTACCGACACCGATAGTGTCGCCGAGCGAAACTTCGTAGCAACCCTGGTCAAATAACTTCTGCGCCAGCATCAAAACCGTGTCGGACGATACCTCGCCCTCGTAGGGGCAGCCCAGCACGCAGGATATATAGCCACGTATCTTGATGCCCAGCGCCTGGGCTTCAACAATCACCGCGTTGAATCGATCGATGCTTTCGGCAATCGAGCAATTGGTATTCTTCTGTGAAAAGGTTTCGCTGGCCGCGGCAAACAGGGCTATCTCCTGCACCCCCGCCGCATGTGCAAGCTCCAGACCTTTGAGGTTCGGCACCAGCACCGGGTAGGAAATCCCGTTAAGCTTGTTAATCTGCTTGAATACCTCGGCGCTGGTCGCCATTTGCGGCACCCACTTCGGCGATACGAAGGCTCCTGATTCAACCACCGGCAGGCCAGCATCAACCAGCATTTCGATCAACTGTACCTTGACTTCGGCGGGCACCGTTTCGGACTCATTCTGCAATCCGTCGCGAGGGCCCACCTCGACTATTTTGACGCGCTGCGGAAAACTCATCGAACTATTCAACCTCCAGTAAAACCAGGTTTTCACCTAGATCGACCCGGTCACCCATCGGGGTGCGGGCGGCGCCGGTAATGACAATATTTTCGTTCATGGTATCGCGTGCATGCTGGTGGAATTGTCCGGGGTGAGGCTAACCCTGCTCTCGGTGAAGATCTCTATCGACGTTTTCCGCCTTTGCGCTTCGATGGTGTCGGCGCGTTTTTGGCCACGTAACGGTGGCTCTCTACCAGTTTGAGCAGGTCGAACGCGCTCAAAATGCCAACAACCTTCTGTTCGTGTGTTACTACCACGTGATGGATCTTGTGATTACGCATAACCCGTGCGGCGATGCTGGTGTCGTCATACTGCGGCACCGTGTAGACCTTCTCGGTCATTATCTGGCTGATCGGCGCAGCAGGCTTAAGTTCCTGGACCAGGTCGGTCGACGACACGATACCGATCGGATGACCATCGCTGTCGACTACTGGCACCGAGCTGATCGAATTTTTATCTAACATATTACGAACGTGCTCCACGCTTTGATGCGGTTGCGCGGTGATGACCGACTTCGTCATCAATTCCTCAACTTTAACGCTCATCTAATCCCCCTGGATCCTCGTGCCGTTTAAATATAGAGAATATTATGTGGTCTGGTACCTACAAAATATTGCAAAGCCAGATGTGACGCAAGCAGCTGTCAACATGCCTGGCAACGGGTCCCAACGAAACCGGACCGACGGCAGCAACTAGCCGCGTCCGACATAAGGCATTTTGGTCGCCATGATCGTCATAAACTGCACGTTTGTATCAAGCGGCAATGAAGCCATTTGCAGTACCGCCTGTGCCACGTGTTCGACATCCATGACTGGCTCGGCAGCGCGTTCTCCATTGGCCTGTGGCACTCCTTTCGGCATGGCTTTGGTCATCGGGGTCGCGGCATTACCGATGTCGATCTGGCCGCAGGCGATGTTATCGTTGCGGCAATCGAGAGAGATCGACTTGGTCAAGCCGGTCATCGCGTGCTTGGTCGATGTGTAGGGTGCCGAAAAAGGTCGCGGTGCATGCGCAGAGATTGAACCATTATTGATTATGCGCCCACCCCTGGGAGTCTGCGCCTTCATGATTCGAATCGCCTGCTGGGCGCACAGGAACGGCCCCGTTAAATTAACGTCGACGGTATTCTGCCATTGTTCGTAACTCAATTCCTCCATCGGGATACCCGGCGTAAAACTACCCGCGTTGTTGAACAGTAAATCGAGTCGGCCGAAGGCTTGCTCGGCTTGCGTGAACAGATTTTTAACCTGGTCGGGTTTGCCCACATCGGTGGGCACACACAGGGTAAGTGCAGGGTCGAGCCCGGCGAGTTCGACGGTTTCCTGCAGCGGTTCGAGTCGCCGGCCAGCCAGAATCACCGAATAGCCGTCATTTAACAGGACATGGCAAACCGCCCTGCCGATCCCGCTTCCGGCACCCGTCACCAGTGCGACCTTTGTTTGAGCATTCATATTCTCGTCCTCAGTATTCAATTGGGACACTGTAAGCCGGATCATCGTGCAGGGCCCAGTAAGCGGCATTCAATTGCGCCGTTAATGTGCCCGGCTTGCCGTCACCAACCGGCTTTCCCGAGATTTGGGTAACCGGCATGACGCCACCCGCGGTGCTGGTAATAAACACCTCGTCCGCAGCATGCGCCGTAGCTGCAGGCAACAGGTCCTGTTCAACCACCAGGCTCTCCCGGGCCAGCAATTCCAGGATCGTTTGCCGGGTCACGCCTTCGAGCACGCCTCGCGACGGGGTCAAAACGGTATTTCCATGACGCACGAATACATTGAATCCCGGACCCTCAACGAGGTTGCCTTCGGCATCGACGAGCACTGCACTATCGGCGTCATGGTCATAGGCTTCGAACAGGGCCATGACCATATCGAGCCAGTGATAATTCTTGATGCGGGGATCGACGGACTCGGGCGGGATACGTTGTTGACTGCTGATTAAAAGATTGAGCCCGGTTTCACGCAGCTCGTCATTGGCAATCCAGACGAAGGGAATCGCGAATGCCAGAAATCGGTTTTCGCAGCTGCGTGGGTCGCGCGAACCCGGCGCGGGCAGACCTCGGGTGCAGACAATTTCGACATAGGCATCGCGCAGTCCGCTACGCTTGACCAGCTCGAACATGATTGAGCGAATCTGTTCACGGCTATAAGGCACCGACATGCGAAGTCTCGCCATACTGGCATGAAAACGATCCAGGTAGTCATCGATGCGAAAAAACCTGCCATGCCATGCATGTGCGACATCGTAAGTAGCATCGGAATGCAGGAATCCCCAGTCCAGCACCGGGATCCTGGCATCGGCAACCGGTACATATTCATCATCTATAAACGCGGCGCCCTGTGAAAAGTCGGTCATGGCGCTGTTACCTCCCTATTCAAATTCTGGCTGGCGCTTGTCGACGAACACCTGGATGCCCTCGCGACCATCGGCTGAAGTGGCCCAGCGTGACACCAGCTGACCCTCGAGTCAGACTTCATCGGGTTTACTTAAACGCAGTATAACGATTCGCAGAAACATGCAGAACATAATATCATCTTGCGGACATAACGGGAGTCAAGCATGAGTGCATTTGTGATTGTCGATACGCTGATCGAAAACGCGAACAAGTACGAAGAATACAAGCAACTGGCGAAACCCATCGCCGAAAAATACGGTGGTGTCTACCGGGTGCGTGGCGGCGACATGGATGTACGCGAAACCGATCTATGGACACCTACACGCATGGTGATTATCGAGTTTCCGGACATGGGTTCGGCACGTGCCTTTGTCGACTCCGAGGAATATGCACCGGTTAAACCGCTGCGTCGCGAAAACGCACGCTGCACGCTGGCGATTCTTGAGGGAGCCTAATCGGTAAAGGCTTGCCAGCTGTTCTAGGATTGCCTGGCGTGAAGACCGGCGATCGCCATATCGAAAGCGTCTAACGATTCGGATTCACGATTGCTCACATCAGGGTCAGCGCCACTCAGGTCATTATGCTCTGACTTGTTCCACAGTATCTCTGAAGCAGAGTTAAACGCGTCGACAATTTCAACGTAGGTGTTGGTTGGCGACAGCAGGGTATTCATAAAACTCATGATGATCGACAGCACGATTCCGAGGATCGAGGTACTCAGCGCGAACGAAATCTTGATCAGGAAGTTGTCGATAACGATCTTGCTGGCCTCGGCGTTGGTGATATCCATCGCGGTCAGTTCGGGCAGTGCCCTCATGATACCGAGAAATGTGCCAAATATGCCGCCGACGATAAAAATACTGGGCAGTATGTTAAGCACGTCATTGGTTCGGCTTAACGGGAATATGCCAAGCACCCGGTTAAATATCGGGTTAGATCCCATAACGCTATTCGAAATTTCGTGAAAATCGGGCTGGTGGCCGGATTCCTTGCGCAGGTACCTGATGTGCTGCAAGTAATCATCGATCAGGCGAATAATGCCATCCTGAATCAAAAATACGCGATCGCCGACCGTCATGATATGGTCTTCGTTACGG
>JARFPR010000170.1 GCA_029288195.1 Gammaproteobacteria bacterium
TCGTCGCTGCTTTTGTCCATTTGACGGATATCGGTCAGGATCAAGGTATTGAAAAAACGAGCCAGTTCGAGGTAATCATTCTGGCTGCGAGCGGTTTCACAGAGTTCTGCGAAACTGAACCAGACCGTATCCTCGGCACAATACTGGTGCGCGAGAACCCGCCCGTTGATATTTAGCTCCTGCTGCTGGGTCTGCATCGGTGCGACGTGCTGATCGATATAATCGCGAATACTCGATTCAATTTCGGCATCATGTGGCACCGAGTACAAGTCGGTCTGTTGCAGGAAGCGCAGGCGATAATCCTGATCGCCATCAAGATTGATAACATCGCAGTTGCGGGCAATAAGATCGATTGCCGGCAGGAATCGGGCGCGCTGCAAACCCTCGTGATAAAGATTACCCGGTGCCGCATTGGACGTCGTTACCAGCACCACTCCCTCGGCGAACAGTGCTTCCAGCAAACCGGCCATGATCATGGCATCGCCAATATCGATAATCACGAATTCATCCAGGCATAGCACCCGGGTTTTGGCGGCAATATCTCGCGCCACCTGTTGCAACGGGTGCTCGATATTGCCGTGCTGCTGCAACGATGCGTGGACTCGATTCATAAAACTGTGAAAATGGGTACGCTCGCCGGGCACCTCTGCAGGTAACGACTGGTAAAAAATATCCATTAACAGCGTTTTACCCCGACCGACGCCGCCCCAGAAATACAGGCCCTTAAACCTGGACCATTTGCCCTGCTTCGATAACAGGCTCTGCCACCAACTCTGCGGGCGGTCATCGAGCAACCGTTGATAGAGATCATCAAGCAGGGCGATCGAGCGCTGCTGCGCGGTATCGACAACAAATCCGGGCTGCTCCATCAATATCTGGTAATTTTGCGATGGTTTCACGCGATCACCGGGTTTTCAGTAAAGGCTCTTTGCAAACTGATCCGTGCCTGGTTTCGATAAAAGGATTTTGTAAAATATAACTTCTTTTCAACATCTTATCGTGCTTTTTTAATGTTTTTTGCTAATATCTTAATGAAGCCCGCTGGTCGTGTTGAATTTAATATCAATAACGATATACTTTTTCTGGCGAACGAGTGGCATAAACGCAAAGAATTTTCGGCTAGCGACAAGATGTCGACCGAATAAAACAGGTAACTAGACGACGTACCCATACCGATGCCAGTAGATAACCGAGTCATTAACCCTGCCCTGGCGCAACAGCTGTTCCGCAAAAGCGAAATGCTCAAGCGAAAGCGCGCCGGTGAACCCGCCGCGATCGAATCCTTCCCCCGCGTAATCAAGACCATCACCGGTTTATGGCGTTACTCGGAAGGTAAAAAATATCTCGAGGAACTGATAATGGTAGAAGGTGGCAGACGGCGTGAAGGGTTTCCCGTCGAAGCCCAGGATGAATTGATGTTTTTATATCAGCTTCTACTCGACCAACACCGCATCCTGAGCCTGCGCGGACAGAAAATCACTGCTAACCGACCGCCCGGGACCAAGTTCACCATGGGCAGTAAAGACGTGTAGCCAGTCGTCTTCCGGTTAAAGTTCTTTGCCGGCACGCCATTCTTTCAGTTTGATCACGCTGCGCGCACCCAGCGTCATGAAGGGTTCTGGAAACAGGCGCCGCGGTAAAGATTCGGGCCTATAGTCAGGCACCAGGCTTTGATCACTGTTTGCGGTCGCCATCTCGGCTGCAACGATGCCGGCGATGGTGCCGCGTGTCGTGCCAAGGCCATTTTGACAACAGGCACTGAACAATCCCGCTTCGAGCTCACCCAGGGCCCAGACATCATTACGACTCAGGCATAACCGTCCAGACCAGCAGTACTCCATCTCGACCTGTTTCAACATTGGAAAGCGGCGATAGAAAGTACGCGCGTGATCGTTCACGATGGACTGTAGACGGTCGGCGGGCAGACTTAAATGCGGTTCGTAGGTGCAGCGATTGCGAATCACCAGTCGCGTTCCGCCAATGCCATCGATGCGGCGCACCGTCGAGCCAATCGGGTCCGACGG
>JARFPR010000177.1 GCA_029288195.1 Gammaproteobacteria bacterium
TTTCAGAACGCCATCCTGGTGGATGCCGGATTCATGCGCGAATGCATTGGCACCGACAATGGCCTTATTCGGCTGCACCGTGAAACCTGTTATGCCCGAAACCATTTTCGAACAGTTCATGATCTGCGTGGTATCGAGATCGGTATCGCAGGGGAATATATCCTGGCGGGTTCGCACCGCCATGACGATTTCCTCCAACGATGCGTTACCGGCACGTTCACCGAGGCCGTTTATGGTACATTCAACCTGGCGCGCACCGCGCAGCACGGCCGACAACGAATTACCGACGGCAAGCCCCAGGTCATTGTGGCAATGCACTGAAAAAACTGCCTTATCGGAGTTCGGAATGCGTTCCATCAGGTCCTCGATTAAATCGCCGAACTGATGTGGCACATTGTAACCCACGGTATCCGGGATATTGATCGTGGTCGCGCCTTCTGCAATTACCGCCTCGATCACGCGGCAAAGGAAATCCGGTTCGGAGCGGCCCGCATCTTCTGGAGAAAATTCGACATCGTCGGTGTACTGTCGCGCCCTGCGAACCGCGTCGACCGCGGCATCAACCACCTGGTCGGGAGTCATCCGCAGCTTCTGTTCCATGTGAATCGGGGAGGTCGCCAGAAAAGTATGAATCCGACCCGAATTGGCAGGTTTGATGGCCTCTCCGGCGCGCTCGATATCGATCTGCTTGGCTCGCGCAAGACCACATACAGTACTGTCTTTTATGATTTCGGCAACGGCCCTGACCGATTCGAAATCACCTTCGCTCGCAATCGGAAAACCGGCTTCGATAATGTCGACTTTCATCAATTCCAGCGCCCGGGCGATCCGAATTTTTTCATCACGCGTCATCGACGCGCCGGGACTCTGCTCACCATCACGCAGCGTGGTGTCAAAAATGATTAATTTGTCTTTGCTCATGGCTATCTCGTCTGTCTAAACGTTAAATAAATTGGGTGTTGTTTACGTTTGCCCTCGTCAGGAGTTCTGTGATCTGCCTTACGGCAGCAGAGCGAGTAGCAGAGATAGCAGCAGGTACGCAGGCAGGAGCCCCAGACTGGCTGGAGATGTTAATTGAGAACTGGCGCACTGCGATTGCATAAAATGGAATATAGCCAACTCTGGCATGCTTGCCAAGCAAAATCTCCGACTTACGAGTCCGGGGTTTTATCTTGTTTAAGCTCTGCCAGGCGCACGCGCTTGCGATTCCAGCGGAATAAAGATATGACCGGGCCTGACAACATGTACAGGAAAAAACAGGAGAACAGCACGGTTGCTGTTTCCATCGATAGAAAAACGAAGACCAGCACCACTGCCAACATCGATACAAAGGGTACGCGTTCACGTAAATCGAAATCTTTGAAACTGTAGTAGGGGAATTTGGAAACCATTAATACCCCGGACGCTATGGTTAGCACCAGCGCCGCGTAGACCACGTCCTCACCAATAATATCGTAGCTTTCGCAAACCCAGACCGCTCCCATGACCACGGCTGCTGCTGCCGGGCTGGCGAGGCCCTGAAAATAGCGTTTATCGGCGACGCCGATCTGGGTATTGAATCGTGCCAGGCGCAGCGCGGTACAGGTCGCGTAAATAAATGCTGCCAGCCAGCCCAGCTTACCCATGAACACCGATACATCACGCAGATATACCAAAGACCACAGGTACACGATCAGGGCTGGCGCGACACCGAATGAGACCATGTCGGAGAGGCTGTCGTACTCGGCACCAAAGGCGGATTGAGTGTTGGTCAGGCGGGCCACACGGCCATCAAGGCCATCGAGCAAACCCGCCAGGAAGATTGCGATTGCGGCAATCTCGAAACGCCCGTTCATCGCTGCGATGATCGCGTAAAACCCTGCAAACAGTGCACCCGTGGTAAACAGGTTGGGCAACAGGTAAATGCCCTTGGGCATAACTTTACGGGTTTCTTTCGGGTTGCTGTCATCCATCGTTACGGGACCGGCACCGGGTGTCCATTAATCCGATTAGTTCTTGGATTTATCCACCAATGCATTGGCGCTGAGCCAGGGCATCATCGCGCGCAGTCGGGCACCCACCTGCTCGATCTGATGGGCCGCGTTATTGCGACGCCACGCCGTCATTTCGGGATAGTTGGACTGGCCCTCGCTAATAAATTTTTTCGCATAGGCACCGCTTTGTATATCGTTCAGGCATTCCTTCATCGCCCAGCGGCTTTCCTCGTTGATGATTTTCGGACCGGTAGAGTATTCACCATACTCGGCATTATTTGAAATCGAGTAATTCATGTTGGCAATGCCACCTTCATGGATCAAATCAACGATTAACTTGAGCTCATGCAGACATTCGAAATAGGCGAGTTCGGGCGCGTATCCGGCTTCGACCAGGGTTTCGAATCCAGCCTTGACCAGTTCGATGGTGCCACCACAGAGCACAGTTTGCTCACCGAAAAGGTCGGTTTCGGTTTCGTCTCTGAAGGTTGTTTCGATGATTGCAGTGCGACCACCACCGATGCCCGCGGCATAGGATAGCGCCAGTTCTTTCGCCATACCCGAGGCATCCTGCTGGATTGCAATTAAATCCGGGATGCCACCGCCTTTGGCAAACTCGGAGCGTACCGTATGTCCGGGCGCCTTCGGGGCAATCATGATGACGTCGAGATCGGCACGCGGCACAACCTGGTTGTAGTGAATCGCGAACCCATGGGCGAAAGCCATCGCCGCACCCTGCTTGATATTGGGCTCGATTTCATTGAGGTAAAGAGCGCTCTGGAATTCATCCGGGGTCAGTATCATGACGACATCGGCTTCGCGGATCGCATCGGCGGTGTTCTTGACGGTCAGGCCTGCTGCCTCGGCCTTGGCTGCCGAAGCCGAGCCCTCACGCAGTGCCACGGTAACGTCAACGCCGGAATCTTTAAGATTATTAGCGTGCGCATGGCCCTGGGAGCCATAGCCGACAACGGTAACCTTCTTGCCCTGGATGATGGATAAATCGCAATCCTTATCGTAATAAATGTTCATAACTGCCTCATGTCACACATGGTTGGTGTGTTGTTATTAAGAATAATTCCGGGCCTTTACAAGGTAAGCGCTTTTTCACCGCGCATTATGCCCATGGAGCCGGAGCGTACCACCTCGACGATGTTATTTTCATGCATGGCTCTGATGTACGCATCGAGTTTGTCGCCGGCGCCGGTTAACTCGATACAGAACGTGGTATCGGTGACGTCGATGATTCGTGCACGGAATATATCCGATAGTCGTTTAACCTCGGCACGTTGGGACTCACCATCGGCCTTGACCTTAACGAACATCATTTCACGTTCGATGAAATTACCCTCGGTAAAGTCCTGCAACTTGATCACGTCAACCAGCTTATTGAGTTGCTTGGTAATCTGCTCGATGATTCGATCCGAGCCGGTCGTAATAATCGTCATGCGGGAAAGCGTAAGGTCTTCGGTGGTGGCAACCGTCAGCGATTCGATGTTATAACCGCGCGCGGAAAACAGTCCGGAAATACGAGAAAGTGCGCCGGACTCGTTTTCGACCAGCAGAGAAATAATGTGTCGCATTAAACCAGTTCTCCCTTCGCCTTAAGTGATGCCTGCACTTTTTGCTGCAGCGGGGAGATATCCATTTCGTTATGGGCCTTGCCTGCCGAAATCATCGGGTAAACGTTAGCTTCCTGGTCGGTAATGATGTCGAGAAATACCGTTCTGTCTTTCAGTTTGAAGGCTTCTACCATTGCATCGTGCAGATCGTCGGGGTTTTCGACAAGAATACCGACGTGTCCGTAGGCCTCGGCCAGCTTGACGAAATCGGGCAGCGAATCCATGTAAACATGCGAATAGCGCTTCTCATAGAAAAATTCCTGCCACTGGCGAACCATGCCGAGATAGCGGTTATTAAGATTAATGATCTTGACCGGGAGGTCGTACTGCAGGCAGGTCGATAGCTCCTGGATACACATCTGTATACTGCCTTCACCAGTAACACAGGCAACGTCCTTATCGGGGAAAGCGAGTTTGACCCCCATAGCCGCGGGAAGCCCGAAACCCATGGTGCCGAGACCCCCGGAATTGATCCAGCGACGC
>JARFPR010000392.1 GCA_029288195.1 Gammaproteobacteria bacterium
TCGATCAGTTCCGCGGTGCGCGGATGCAAGGCCTGGGTTTCGCGATGCATGAATAGCGGAATCGGCACTCCCCAGTAGCGTTGGCGCGAGATGCACCAGTCGGGGCGGTTTTCGATCATGCTTTCGATACGCGCTTGTCCCCAGGATGGAACCCAGCGAACTTTCTTGATCTCGGCCATGGCCAGATCGCGCAGACCGGCCTGTTCCATGCTGATGAACCACTGCGGAGTCGCACGAAAGATGATCGGCGATTTATGCCGCCAGCAGTGCGGATAACTGTGCTGGTATTTCTCGACATGGATTAACGCATCGTTTTCCTTCAGTACCTCGATCACGTGATCGTTGGCGGTAAATACGTGTTCGCCGGCAAACAGTTCGGTAGCGGGTAGAAAACAGCCATTGCCGCCAACCGGGTTATAAATCTCGAGACCGTATTTCTTGCCGAGAACAAAGTCATCCTGGCCGTGACCCGGCGCGGTGTGAACGGCCCCGGTGCCGGCTTCGAGGGTAACGTGATCGCCGATGACAATCAGCGACTCTCGATCGTAAAACGGGTGACGCAGGCGATGACGCTCGAGCGCTTCACCCTTCCCGCGCGCAACAATTTTATAGTCGTCGATCCCATAGCGTTTAAGGGCGTCCTGCATCAGGTCGCTGGCGAGGAACAGGCGTTCCGTTCCGAGCCCGGTTTCGACCTGTAGCAGCACGTATTCTTCGGTCGGGTTGAGTGCAACCGCAAGGTTTGCCGGCAAGGTCCATGGGGTTGTGGTCCAGATCAGCACCGATATCGGGCCTTCCCCGGGACCGTCGGCTTCGCTATCTAACGCTGCCACGAATGAAGCTTCATCGATTACCGCGAAACGCACGTCGATTGCGGGCGAGGTCTTGTCCTTGTAATCAACTTCGGCCTCGGCCAGCGCCGAACCACAATCAATACACCAGTGGACCGGTTTATCTCCACGCACGACGTGTCCGTTGTCGATGATCTTGCCAACCGCTCGCACGATGTTAGCTTCGGTTTCAAAGTTCATCGTAAGGTAGGGTTTATACCAGTCACCCAGCACGCCAAGCCGGATGAAGTCGACACGCTGCTGGTCGATCTGCTTGAGCGCGTAGTCGCGGCAGGCCTGGCGAAACTCATCGGCCTCGACCTTGACGCCAACCTTGCCTAAACTTTTTTCCACCTGGTGCTCGATCGGCAATCCATGACAATCCCAGCCCGGTACGTAGGGCGCATCTTCACCGTTCAGAGTGCGGGACTTGACAATCATGTCCTTGAGAATCTTGTTGACCGCGTGGCCGATATGAATATCGCCGTTGGCATAGGGTGGGCCATCGTGCAACACGTAACGTTTGCGGCCGACACGCGCATCCCGGATGACCTGGTAAAGATCCTGATCCTGCCATTTCTGCAGTCGTTCGGGTTCACGATTGGCGAGGTTGCCGCGCATCGGGAACTCGGTGTCTGGTAAATTCAATGTAGATTTATAATCTGCCAACTGTCATTTATCTCGTTTAAAAAAGGCCTTTGCCTTCTCGGTGTCTCGCGCAATATGCGCGGCTAACTCCTCGAGCGAATCAAACTTCTCTTCGTCACGGATCTTGTGTAAAAAATTAACCTCGACGCTATAGCCATACACGTCCCGGTCAAAATCAAGAATATATACTTCGAGAATAGTGTCGACGCCGTTAACCGTCGGGCGGGTACCAATGCTGGCTACGCCCTCCAGCACGCGATTATCCAATCCTTTCACGTTAACCGCAAATATTCCTTTGACGATCAGGGTTTTATCGCCCATTTTTATATTGATAGTCGGGTATCCGAGCTCGCGGCCCAACTTCTGCCCATGCGCAATTCGACCCGACAACGAGTAAGGGCGGCCGAGTAGCTCCGCGGCTTTTTCAAAATTGCCTTGTTGAATGCTTTCACGGATACGCGTGCTGCTGACGCGCTCGCCGTCGATCATCAGGGTTTCGGTTTCATCGACCATGAAGCCATAACGCTCGGCGTTGTCCTTAAGAAACTGAAAATTGCCCTGACGATTTTTACCAAAATGGAAGTCATCGCCGATCACCAGGTGCTTCGTATTCAGGCTATTGATGAGAATTTGCTGGACGAAATCCTCGGCGCTTTGCGTGGCGAGTTTAAGGTCGAAATGCAGGCATAGCAGGTAGTCGATTCGCTGCGCTTTTAAATAGGCAATCTTTTCACGAAAACGTGCGAGCCTTTTTGGTGCTTTGTCGGGGGCGAAATACTCGATCGGCTGCGGTTCGAAGATAATTACCACGGTGGGCAGGGATGTCGTGGCAGCGACTTGTTTTAACTGGCTGATGACGAGTTGATGGCCACGGTGCACGCCATCGAAATTGCCGATCGTAACCGCGCTTGC
>JARFPR010000222.1 GCA_029288195.1 Gammaproteobacteria bacterium
TGGCGCACGCTATTGACGTTAAACGATACTATTTTCATGCCTCGAATCATCCTCAAATCTTGTTAGAAATTCATCCAGCGATTCCTCACCCAACTGTGCTTCGAGCTTCTGTTCGAGTTCCTTCAGATAATTTGACACCGCTGCATCGCTTTGACAGCTGTCGGTCTGGCCATCGTCTTCAGCAGCACGCGCACTGCGCAGAATATCTGCGAGTTTTATACGCTGCAACGAAACAGCCGGCAAGTAAAGCGGTGGATTCTGCACCGAAACCTGAACCAGCCCATCGTTTTGCAACGCATCCAGCATGCGCTTAAGTGCACTCACCGGTACCTGTTGGTAACTGGCGAGATTTTCAAGGCTGGGAATCAGGTCCGACTGCTTATCATGGGCGCGAGCGATGTTAACCATCGCCTGCAAGGCCAATTGGTCTCGCATGCGTCCGCTCATATGGAAGTCAATCTGCTCCAGCTTGAGCTGCTCCGGATTCTGGTAATAGTACGAGATGCTGGCTCCGATCAGTAGAATAACCCAGCTCAGGTAAAGCCATATCATGAATACCAACACGATTGCGAAACCTGAATAAATTGCCGTATAACTGGTAGAGCCACCCACAAACGAAGTAAAAAGAATGCCGCTTACCTGCCATAAAACACCTGCGATGACGGCCCCGTAAAATGCCGAACGAAATTTTACCCGGGTGTTTGGCACCAGCATGTAAACGAAGGTGAAGGCGGCGATAACCAACAGGAAGGGCAATACCTTTCCCATTAGTCGCAGCAGGTCGTTCATATAAGGAAGCGTGTTCAGGAATTCAACAATCTGGTTGCTGCCGAGCGAAGCCGTAATACCGACGGCTGAAAACAACAATACCGGACCCACCATAATAACGCTGAGGTAATCACTGAAACGTTGCATCAGGCTACGGCTGTTCTGCAGTCGCCAGGTATAATTGAACGCCGCTTCAATCTTTTGAATCAGTGAAACCGCGGTGTATATAAGCAGTCCTAAACCTAACGCACCGAGTACACCTATTTTCATGTTGTCGACGAAACCGACAATATGCGCGCTGATCTCAACGCTCTGCTCGCCCAGGGGAGCCAGGATGTTGGTGAGGGTGGGCTCCAACTGATCGTGAACCCCAAATCCTTTCAATACCGAGATGCTGACGGCCAGCAAGGGCACCATGGATAACAGCGTGGTATAAACAAGGCTCATCGCACGCAGGGTGATCATGCCATCCATCAGGTCACGGCCAACCACGACGACTATTTGCAGAAAATGCCGCCACAAGGAGTGAGCTTCGCCGGCATCGGCGGCGTTATAGCTCCAGATATACTGGTGTATTTGTTTAAGCATTAAGCCGGCTTAGCCAGTAAAGGCTTCCTTGGAATTCAGGTATTCGATTTCGGCATCGCTACTGGTCCTGCCCAATGCGGCATTACGATGCGGAAAACGCCCATACTTTTCGATGATCGCATGGTGATGATGTGCAAAACGCAGGTTGGATTCGAGTCCAGGCTGATCAAACAATTGTAGCGCCAGCTCCTGGTCTTCGAGCGTTTCGCTGTGCATGTATGGCATGTAAAGAAAGGAACGTTGTTCCGCGGGCATCGTCTTATCAAAACCCTGCTCGATTGCGGCCGCTGCAACGGCCCGCGACTGGCCTTCGCTGGCAAAGCTTTGCGCGCTGCCGCGAAACATGTTCAGCGGAAACTGATCCAGAATTATCACCAGCGCCAGGCAACCCTCCCCGGTTTGCATCCAGTGGTCAAGCTCACCCCCTCTAGCTTGTTCCCAGGTACCCTGGTAGCGTTCACATAACTCCCGGTCAAATTCCGGGGTCGAGTTAAACCAGAGTTTCCGGGTTGCATCTGAAAACCAGAAATCAATTATTTGCTGTGGCATATAAACCTCGATCATTGGTTCATGTTAGCAGCCTTTTAACAGGGCATCGACCTGCCCGCGCAAGCGCTGCTGCAAAGTTTTACGCCCTTCTGAACCCGATTCCCGTTCGAGCAAATCCCAGTCCCGGTTCTGAATCGCCTTTTCAATCAGCAGGCTATCGGGCACACTGGATGATTGCGCGACGCACCGCATGACGAACTTTTGCAGGCTGGCAAAACAGTGTTCGAATCCCCTGTGACCCCTGGCAAAAGCTTCGACTTCGAGCTGCTCATGGTCGTCGATCGAAGTATCAAAACCGGCAAAACGCAACAGCGACGAAACTTGATCGGCACTCATATTTTGCAGGAACTGCGTCATCCAGATCGGTAGTTGTCGCTGAATTCGCTGTTGTAATAAATCGATTTCAACATCGATCTCTGCCGTGATTGAACGTAATACGACGATTGATTGATCGCCGCTCGATTTTCCCTGGGCGTAGCTGACATGCACCAGTGAGAATCGAGCCTGCCGCCAGAAACACAGGGTTTCCGGGTCGAGTGCAAAACTCGCACCCAGGTAATCCATGGAATTTTCCTGTCCATAGCGCAGCGCATATTCAAGCAGCCGGGTCCCGATGCCATGACGTCTATGGGTTTCGGCCACGGCGATGCGCTGCACGCGTATACCCCGGTGCCCGGCGAAATTTTCCAGGCCCGCCTGGGCGGTTAGCATCTGTGCCAGCAGATGGCCCCTCGGTCGACGTCGGCCGAGAAAAATCTCAGCGCACAAATTATCGTCGAGTCCACCCTCGATATTAAGCAATGCAGCGCCGACAACAACATCCTGCTGGCACGCGACGAGCAGTAATAGATCAGGATTCTCCATCATCATGCGCAAATCCGAAGGCCTGGTGCGGTAGTGTGCCGTAATCAGTAACGCGTAAACCTGCCGCAACTGCAGAAAATTATCGGGATCGCCCGGATTCTTCAGTAACTGCATCTCGCAGGCTCCCGCTTCCATCGCCGGTGGGGAATCGAGCTTGTCTGCCTTCAACATCAGCGTGCGATCGAGCCAGGCCTCCAGCTGATCCCCCTGGCACCAGCGCACCGGCTTATCCAGGCTGAGTCGCATCAGCTTCTGCGCATCCAGGGCCGCGATGAATCGCAGCATAAATCCCTGTCCGGTGCCCTCATATCCACCACTGGTCGTTGCCATCACCAGTCTCGGGTAAAGCCTGGTTAATTGACGTAACATCGGCAGGGGAATCATCGCAGCCTCGTCGATAATCAGCAGGTCGGCTTCGAGGCGATTTTGCAAAAGTCGATCGGGCGCTACAAATTCTGCATCCGGCACCAGTCGCAACAACTGTGCGCAGGTTTGTTTCGAGTTCGCCGATACCAGTATCCGGCAGCTTGCCTGCAAGCGCTTTACCAACAGTCCCAGGCAGGTACTCTTGCCACGACCACGCTCGGCATTGATCAAGGCAATCCCATTTTGTCCGCTTCGCACCCATTGCTCGATTTGCTGCAGGCACTGCGCCTGGCCGGCGCTGTGTCCCCGTTCGATCGGAGTTTGCTGTAACACCCTTAATTCGGGCAAAGATTCTATTGCGCTAAAGTCAAAATCCGGAGTCACCAGGATTCCAATTTCCTCATCCTGTTCAAGCGAATAGTAAAAATATTCGACAAAGCGCGCTCTCAAGGATGGCTTTTCATCCTGCCAGCGGCCATAGCGATCAGTTTGTAAATTCCAGTCTTTGACTGGCGGAGACAATAACAATAGAACCCCGCCTGACTGCACCAGCCCGGCGGCGATACATAAAACATCGGCATTAAATCCCTCGAACAGATCTAGCACCACCAGCCGGGCCTCGCCACCGAGACAGGCGTCGGCCTTGCTAAACGGAATTGCAGCCGTGTGGAGCTTTCTATTTGACAGCAGCTGCATCGATGCATCCACCTCAAATAGTTTTTTATATTGTTGGTCACACCAGGATTTTGGTCCCTGCAATGCAACCAATTGACGCTGCCGACTGGACTCCAATTGATCGAGCAAGACGGACATCCATTGGTTTATATCGTTTGCCGGCATCGAGATTTTTATGTTAAAAAAGCAGTCCATTATAGGTGAGTAACAAACCATGACAAAAGATCAGCAAACCGAGGCCGAAGCGGCAGCATTTCGATCCCTGGTAGCCCATCTGCAACAACGCAGTGATGTGCAGAATATCGACCTAATGAACCTCGCGGGCTTTTGTCGTAACTGCCTGTCTAAATGGTACTCCGCGGCCGCCAAACGAATAGAGCCGGACTTCGACTACGCCGCGGCGCAAAAATACGTGTATGGCATGAGCAACGAGGACTGGAAGCGGGACTATCAAACCAGCGCAAGTGACGAGCAAAAGCAGCGTTTCGAAGATACCAAAGAGATGCACGCGAAAATCAGCGGTTACTGACGATGCGGTTCCTTGCCGGGAGCTTGAAGCCATCCTCCCCGGTTGGACAGGTTAGCGCAGTTCGCGCCGCAGTATTTTACCGACATTGGTTTTCGGCAATTCATCCCTGAATTCTATTATTTTAGGCACCTTGTACCCGGTTAAATTCTCGCGGCAATGCGCTATTACCGACGCCTCGTCAAGCGCGGGGTCCTTTTTCACGATAACCGCTTTAACAATCTCCCCGCTTTCCTGATCAGGCTCACCGATAACACCCACCTCGAGAACACCGTCATGGCCCGCGATTACGGCTTCGATTTCATTCGGATAGACATTGAATCCGGACACCAGGATCATATCCTTGAGGCGATCGACGATGCGGAAGAATCCCTGTTCGTCCATTTGCGCGACATCACCGGTCTTTAACCAGCCATCGCCGGACATTACCTTGGCGGTTTCCTCGGGTCGTTGCCAGTAACCCTGCATAACCTGGGGGCCACGTACGCACAGTTCACCGGTTTCGCCCTGGGGCAGCATATTACCATCATCATCCTGCACCGAAACTTCGGTCGACGGCACCGGTAGACCGATGCTGCCATTGTATTCCATCAGGGTTAACGGGTTAATGCACACCGCCGGCGACGTTTCAGTCAACCCGTAGGCTTCGAGTAACGGGGCACCGGTCAATTTTTTCCAGCGCTCGGCCACCGGCTGTTGCACCGCCATACCGCCGCCCAGCGTGAGTTTTAGATTGGAAAAATCGATTTCTTCGAAACCGGGCGTATTCATCAAGCCGTTGAACAGCGTGTTAACCCCTGTAATCGCGGTAAATCTGAGTCCCTGCAGCTCCTTGACAAAACCCGGCATATCACGCGGATTGGTAATCAGGTAATTGAGCGCGCCCACCTTCATGAAGGTCAGGCAGTTAGCGGTTAACGAAAAAATATGGTACAGCGGAAGTGCCGTGATAATGACTTCCTCACCCTCGTTGACAGAGTTTGAGATCCAGGAGGATGCCTGCTGCATGTTTGCAATCATATTGCCGTGCGAGAGCATGGCGCCCTTGGCGACACCGGTCGTACCGCCGGTGTACTGTAAAAATGCAAGGTCATCATGACTGCGGGGCACTGCCTGGTGACGCTGACCCGAGCCTGTTTGCAACGCCTGTTTAAAAGTTATAGCTTGCGGCAGTGAAAACTTTGGCACCATTTTTTTGACATACTTGACGACCAGGTTGACGATGAGGGACTTGGGGAAACGCAGCATATCGCCGAGCTGGGTTGTAACCACGTGCTGAATCGGAGTATTGCCGATGACCTCATCCAGGGTATGGCAAAAGTTTTCCATCACGATAATGCCCTTGGCACCCGAATCCGACAATTGGTGCTCGAGCTCACGGGGCGTGTACAGCGGGTTGGTGTTGACGACGGTGTACCCGGCTCGCAGGATTGCAAAAATAGCGATTGGATTCTGTAGCACGTTAGGCATCATCACGGCAATACGATCACCCCTGTCTAATCCAGGCAGGCTTTGTAAATAACTCGCGAGTTGGTCGGTATAACGATCCATATCGTTATAGCTGAGCGTGGTACCAAGATTGGAGAAACAGGGACTTTCGCCAAAGCGTTCGATTGCCTGCTCGAACACATCGGTGACCGAGCTATAGGCATTGATGTCAATCTCTTCCGGGATCCCCGGAGGATAACTTTTTAACCAGACCTTCTCCATTTGCACCCCCCCAAAGCTGGCAACGGTATTTTTATATTGTCGCGGGTAGGGATTCTTAGCCGTTCCCCTGGTCCGCTTCTACTTAGCTGCCGGTTTCTTTTTCACAGCTTTTTTCTTCGACGACTTTACCGCCTTTTTTTTCGGCGCGGCCTTTTTAGTTGCGCCCATTTTATTTTTCATCTCGTCGGTCGTAAAGTCATCCACCTTGATAACCCGTGCTGTCGCTGACCGAGCCTGCAACAGTATATCAGCTTCCTCGGCCGAAACCTGATCGGATTGTTTCAACCTTTCAATCCACTGCGGGTAATCTTCGAGTCCATGCTGTTCCAAATGATCGTGGCGCAGGCGTCGCTCGATTGGCTCAGCCTTTATCACCTTGTGCAGTGCATCCTCGAGACAACCGGTTATATCGTTCGGGTCATCGGTGCTATAGATACCCGCGGTTAATCGATCGCGCGCCCCTCCCGGCCTGATCACGAGAGCCGCAACCCGATGACTGAGCGAGTCGTTGGGTTGGCGTAAATTGAGTCCCAGCGGAAATATGGTATGACGCACCAGTACACCCAGCCACTTTATCGGAAAATTACGCAAAATCTCGTCCAGCGCCATCTGCACCTGGTAGAGACAGTACTTGGTTGACCATTCAACCAGCGGCAAATCGTTTCGCGGTTGACCATCGGTATCAAATTTTTTCAAAGCGGCCGAGGCATAGAACATGTAACCCAGCGCGTCAGCAAATCGACCGGAAAGCATTTCCTTGCGTTTGAAAGAACCGCCCAGAATCATTAACACGAGGTCAGCGCATACAGCAAATGCCGCGCTCATCTGGCCCAGGCGCTGGTAGTAGTCACCGATACGACCCGGGTACGGTGCCGGTGCCAGGCGGCTACCACTGATTCCATAAACGAAGGCACGGCAGAAATTAGTTAAAAAATACTCCGCATGGCCACGCAATGCCTTATCGAAAGCATCTTCCGCGACCGACCGATCTTCCATCATCGCGGCTTGCATCTCGTCCATAAGATACGGATGGCAACGGATAGCACCCTGCCCGAAAATGATCATGCTGCGGGTCAGTATGTTAGCTGTCTCTTATACACATCTCCGAGCCCACGAGACCACCTC
>JARFPR010000253.1 GCA_029288195.1 Gammaproteobacteria bacterium
CTGTTCATGTCCGCCTGCACCGACCTGGTTAATGCCAACGGGATCATGTTTGTCGCGACGATCAATCGCAACCTGCTGTCCTGGCTGTTTGCTATCGTGGGAGCCGAGTACATTCTCGGCTGGCTACCAAAAGGAACCCACTCCTGGCGTAAATTTGTACGGCCGGGTGAACTCCAGCGCCTGCTAAATCTTCACGGCCTGAAAGTAAAGGCGACGACCGGGGTACGCATTAACCCTGTCTCCAGGCAATTCAGCCTGAGCAATCGTGATGCCGTTAACTACATGATGTCCGCGGTCGCCGACAGCCGAACCCGGGACCTGCAAACTTGAGGCTTCGCTGGCAGATCGATGAAAATAAACGCCATCGCGGCGATCCTCATGCTAAACCTGTTTAGTCAAAGTCCCGTTGCCGGCAATGACCTGCTCGAACGTTATACCTGGCAAAGCCGGGTACTGCTGGTATTCACTCCGAATCGAGACCACCCCGGGTTCATCGCACAGCAAAAGATCCTGGACGCATCAGCAGCGGAACTCAAAGATCGTGATCTTGTCGTGTTGCAGCTGCTGCCGGGGCATTCAGTCACAATAGATGGCAAGCCATCATCAGCAATCAGTGCAGACTCGATTTATCGAGACTTCTCCATTGATCCCGCCTCGTTCAAAGTATTGTTAATCGGAAAAGATGGAACCCTCAAACTGACGCGTACGAGCACAGTCAACTCGAAGGAACTTTTCGATTTAATCGATTCGATGCCCATGCGACAATTGGAGATGAAAACAAGGGAAATCCCCTAGAAAAAAGGATTGAAATCTAAACCCATGACTCGGCCGCAACCTCCCTCACTCGCATCCGCAGATGATCTCACCGAGGCCGCCGAGATAGACTTGAACGCGGCTCTCGCACCGTTGATTGCGCAACGCAAGCTCTCACCGATTGTACGACCTTCAACCGCAGCTGATGTGGCCGCGCTACTCGATACATCCTTCCCCCAGGGTGGTGATTCACTCGACCAGCTGGTCGAGCAGCTGTCGACCGCAACCGATCGTTACCCGCGTCGCAATACCCACCCGGGATTTTTTGGCTGGATAGCGCCATCGGGTTTACCCACCGACCCGCTTGCCCACGCGATGGTGAGCATTCTAAACGAAAATGTCGGAGGTTACTGGGCCTCACCTGTTGGTACCACGATTGAAAAAACCGTGATTCGCTGGCTGGCTGACCTGGTGGATTTTCCGCAACAGTCAGAGGGTGTTTTCCTTAGCGGCGGCTCGATGGCCAACATGTCTGGAATTGCCAGCGCACTCGCAAAACGATTCGGCCCTGAGTATCGTGCCAGGGGAATCTGTGCCTTCAGCCAGGCTTCGAAACCAGTCATTATATGCTCGCAGGCCGCACATTTTTCGATCCGGCGCGCCGCGGTTATGCTCGGCATTGGTACCGATAATATTGTCGCTATCGACACGGACGCTGAATTCCGCATGCGCATCGATAA
>JARFPR010000312.1 GCA_029288195.1 Gammaproteobacteria bacterium
GGCAGTGTGCTTGCGGACGAGGCCGGAGCACCCCTGCTGGACGCGGCAGGTAACGTGGTGCTTTCTTCAAATCTCGATCTCGGCAATATTCCCTATGCCAACCTGTTTGCCGTGGGCAGTTCGTCGAGCACCTTTGCCTCGTTGATCACGCTGCTCAGTACCCAGGGTAACGTGCACGTACTGTCGAGCCCACGGGTTTCCACCGTCAACAACCAGAAAGCGGTAATCAAAGTGGGCACGGACGAATTTTTCGTCACCGAAGTATCGTCCGATAGTACCAGCACCGCCAGCGGTACGACCACGACGCCGGAACTGACATTGACCCCGTTTTTTTCCGGTATTGCACTGGATGTAACGCCGCAGATCAGTAAAGAGGGTGATGTCATACTGCATATACACCCCAGCATCAGTGAAGTCGATGATCAAACCAAGGTGATCACCCTGGGTGGCGAAAGCTTTGAATTGCCATTGGCACTAAGTACGGTGCGAGAGTCCGACTCGGTTGTAAAAGCACAAAACGGCCAGGTCGTCGTGATTGGTGGATTAATGAAGAATATCTCCAGCGATGAAGTTAGTGGCGTGCCAGGCGTTAGCGATGTTCCACTAGTAGGCGAAGCCTTCAAGCAGAAAAGGAAAGTTAACCGGCGCAGTGAACTGGTTATCCTGTTGCGACCCATCGTCGTCGACAAGAATCGCGTCTGGTCTAATTATATTCAGCAGAGTGTTGATCGAGTCAAACAGTTAAACGCTTCTTCCGTGGAGGGTGAATAATGTACGAACGATACTACGGACTTTCGGAAAAACCGTTTAGTCTGACCCCGGATACCGGGTTTTTTTACCAATCTTTTACGCATAAGGAAGCGCTCAACGTATTACGCGTGGCCATTGGTTCTGGTGAAGGTTTCATCAAGGTGACCGGTGAAGTGGGCACTGGCAAGACCTTGTTGTGCCGAAAACTGCTGCAGGCACTGGAGTTGAATTTTGATACGGTATACATCCCCAATCCATACATGGGATGCAATGCTCTGTTCCATGCAATTTTAGTCGAAATGGGCATAGCGGACAGGCTGAACAAGGCAAATTATCTCACCTGTATAAACGAGTATTTAATCGAAAACGCGCGTCGAAATCGCGGTACGGTCATCATTCTTGACGAGGCGCAGTCAATACCAGAGGAGAGTCTCGAAGCGATTCGTCTACTCAGTAACCTGGAAACCGGTAAGCGAAAATTGGTACAGATAGTCCTGTTTGGACAGCCCGAACTTGATGCCATACTAGCAAAAAGTAACGCCAGGCAACTAAAACAAAGAATCGGGCATGCCTATCAATTGAAGCCGTTAAACCAGGTCTCGATTCGATCGTATCTGCAACATCGTGTCAGTTTAGCAGGCTACCGCGGGCCCGAGTTATTCGATGACGGCGCGCTGCGCCGGCTCTATAAGCTTAGCCAGGGTATACCCAGAATTATCAATGTGCTATGCAACAAGGCGCTGATGCTGTCCTACGCCAGCGGCGAGTTCTATGTCAGGGGTAAGCACATCGAGGCGGCAGCCGCTGACAGCCAGATGCAATGAGTGTTATCAATAACGTTCTCAAGGATCTCGAAAGCAGGGAAAGTCAATTCACCCCGATCGAAATTGATACGATCGGGGTCAAATCTACTCCTGCACGTGACCTGAAACCACTGCTACTGGTTGCATTATTGTTATTATTATTGATGGCGGGTGCGTGGATTTATCTGCAAGACCAGCTCAATAGGAGTGCAAGCTCCGCGGCGCCATCGATAGCAAGCACTGCGCCCGCAGTAGCTGCAATTGCGGTGGCCGAAGCGGAAGTCAATCAAGGCATCGTGACGGACCGAATGATCGGCAATCAGATTATCGGTCTGCAGATTCGTGAATCCGAAGATGATATGCGCATGGAGTTTGCGTTGCGAGACAAGGTTGTCGCGTTTCTGAATGAACGTGGTGAAAATAGCTTTGGTTACCATTTGCGCGATATCGAAAGCCAGATATTTGCGCCGGTGATCAGTGACAACCGCTGGATCAGGGAGCTTGCTATCACTTCCTCGAATAACGGGGTGGATGTCAATTTTCAGACGGCAGAGGATATCCTGGTCGAAACCCGACAGAGCCTGGTTAATGAGGAACCGGTCTGGGTGATCAATTTACGCAAACAGGCTACGCCGGCAGTTGCGGACACCGTGGTCGGGGATATTGCCACCGACGAGCCAACTGCGAAAGGGGCACAGCAGGCCGCGGAAACGATGGAATTTGCATCGACCGATACTGCGGCAGACGAAGTCGAGCCGGAATCACAACAGGCTTTCGAATCCGGGACGCCAGACGAGACTGTTAAGCTCGATATAAAATCTACCAATCCAAATGCGAAAACGATCAATCAGCTCGAGTACGCGGTCCAATTGATCAATTCTCGTCGATATGCAGAGGCACTGGCGACGCTGCAAAGTTTGCTGGGTGGTAACGAAGACTACGAAGCACGCAAGCATTTGCTCGCGCTTTACAGTGGCCAGAATAAGAGCGATCGATTTCGCCACCTGGTGCGCGATTCGATGACAAAGTATCCCGACGATTTGCTGTTCAAGACCGAGTATGCGCGATCGTTATTTCAAGCGGCAGCCTATCGCGCCGTTATCGAGTTGTTTGCAAATGAGAATTCCATGGATGCGAATCAACAGGCATTGGTGGCGGCCAGTTACCAGCGACTCGACGAACATGAAAGCGCAGTCAGGCATTATCAACTCGCACTCGAACAGGATGCCGTCAATGCTAAAAACTGGATCGGGCTCGGAATTTCCCAGGAGCAGACCGCTGCGCTTGAAGGCGCGCTCTTCTCTTACCAGCAGGCCGCTAAGCTGGGTAACTTGAACAATCGCCTGCAGGCATTTGTCGACAACAAAACTCGGACGCTGGGGCAGGTGTTGAATTAATGGCCTTCACCAAGAAAATAAGACTGGGTGATTTACTGGTTGAAAAAGGCCTGATCACCGAAGACCAGTTACAGCACGCGCTCGGAGAACAGAAAAAGCTAGGTCGTAAACTCGGCGGGACCCTGGTTGAACTCGGCATGATCGATGAGAGCAGCTTGCTCAACCTGCTCGCCAGCCAGTTGAATATCCCGTTAATCGATATCAATAACTACAATTACAGCGATGATGTCGCCAAGCTGTTGCCGGAGTCGATTGCAAGACGATACCGAGCGCTCGTAGTCGAAGCTCGTGATCGCGATTATCTTGTGGCTATGGCCGATCCCACCGATATTTACGCGCTGGACGAAATCCAGGCCAAGTTAGATAAACCAGTGAGCCAGGCAATCGTGCGCGAATCGGCACTATTAGAAAATTTTGACCTGGTTTATCGGCGCACCGAAGAAATCAGCGCTCTTGCGTCGGAGCTCGGGCAGGATCTTACCGAATCGGCTACCGACCTGAATGAAATGTTGCAGGCAGAAATGGTCGACTCGCCGGTGGCCAAGTTGCTGCAATCGATTTTCGAAGATGCGGTGCAGGTTGGAGCTTCGGATATCCATATCGAACCCGACCAGCATGTTATTCGAGTCCGCCAGCGAATTGATGGTGTGCTCTACGAGCAGGTCATGCAGGAAACCCAGATCGCGCCGGCGGTCGTAGTGCGATTGAAATTGATGTCGGGGCTCAATATCTCCGAGAAACGATTACCGCAGGATGGCCGGTTTCACGTGCTGGTGAATAACCGGGATATCGATGTTCGATTATCGACCATGCCGGTGCAGTACGGTGAGTCGGTGGTTATGCGCCTGCTTGATCAGACTAGCGGTGCACTGGATCTTGAGCACTTGGGTATGCCACCGGAAATGCTGCATCGGTTTCGCAAGAATTTCCACTTGCCCAACGGAATGGTTCTGGTCACAGGACCTACCGGAAGCGGCAAGACCACCACACTCTATGCCGCGCTTTCGGAATTAAATGTAAAAGAGTCCAAGATTGTCACGGTTGAGGATCCAGTCGAGTATCGTCTCGATCGAATCAGCCAGGTGCAGGTTAATTCTCGCATAGGCCTTACTTTTGCCAGCGTGTTACGTTCGGCCTTGCGCCAGGATCCGGACATCATCATGGTGGGTGAGATGCGCGATACCGAGACTGTCGAAATTGGCGTCAGCGCTGCAATGACGGGCCACCTGGTGCTGTCGACGCTGCATACGAATGACACCATATCGACGGCAACTCGCCTCATGGATATGGGTGTTGAGGGATATTTACTTGCCTCCACGTTGCGTACCATCATTGCCCAGCGCCTGGTGCGTAAGATTTGCGAAAGCTGCAGTGAAGACTATAACCCGAGCGAGTTTGAAGCTGGCTGGCTGCGCGACGATCTGTTGATTGATGCCAACCAGTATCGATATAAGAAAGGTCGTGGTTGCAAGCAATGTGGAGAAACCGGTTATCAGGGGCGTATGGGCGTCTACGAACTGCTCGACATGAATACTGAACTGGCCGAGAAACTACGCCATGATGATTCGCAGGGTTTTGTCGAAGCTGCCGAGCGCGCGCCGGGTTACCAACCACTGGTTATGGTCGCGCATACTCATGCCGCTAGTGGCTTGACGACGATCGAGGAAATGCTGCGCCTGGCCGGTGAAGTGCCGGACGATGTACTCGATCATCCTCCGCCGCAGGATAGGGACGATTGATGCCTTTCTACGAATTCAAAGGCAGAAGTAGCAACGGGCAACCGGTCGATGGTGATATCGAAGGTTCGAGCACAAGCGCCGTTGCCAGTCTGTTGATGGATCGAGGGGTCATCCCGATATCGATTGTCGAAAAGAAGCAGCAGGTCGACGTCATCGAGATTATCAAGGATCGTTTCGATCTGCATAATATCAGCATCGAGGAACTACTGATGTTTACCCGGCAGATGGGGGCGCTAACTAAGGCCGGCATTCCGATTACGCGAGCAATCACCGGGATCCTCGAATCGGTTGAAAATCCACTGCTGGTAAGATCCTTGCGTGATATTCTCGATCAGCTCGAATCGGGGCGCAGCCTGTCGATTTCCTGCGCGCGCCATCCCAAGGTATTTTCCAACCTTTACATCAGTATGATCCAGGTTGGCGAAAATACCGGACGCCTGGAAGAGTCATTTACGTTGATGGCCGACTATATCGATCGTAATCGACGCATCACGCACAACATCAAGACCGCGTTACGATATCCAACTACGGTTGTCATCGCAATTGTAATCGCGATGGCGATTGTCAACTTGTTCGTGATTCCAAAGTTTGCAAGTTTTTTCGAGGCCAATAAGCTCGAATTGCCCTGGCAAACCCTGTTGTTGTTGAATACCTCCAACTTTTTTGTCGAGTACTGGATGTATATCGGCGCCGCTTTAATTGCTGTGTTTTTAGGATTCAAACATTACATCAATACCACTGATGGGCGCTACCAATGGCATAGATTTATCGTCAAAGCACCGCTTGTTGGTGAAATACTGCACCGCTCATTTATGGCGCGTTTCGCACGCTCGTTTGCAATGGCATACAGCGCAGGGGTTCCTATTGTCCAGGCGATGGGCGTCATTTCACGCTCGATCGGAAATGACTATATTTCAGATCACGTCAACGGAATGCGCGAAGGCATTGAGCGTGGCGAGGCGTTAACGCGAACTGCCAGTCAGACCCGCATGTTCACGCCGGTGGTCATGCAAATGTTTGCGGTTGGTGAAGAGGCCGGCAATCTCGATGAAATGATGGCCTTTATTGCTGACTTCTACGAAGAAGAGGTCGACTACGACGTCAAGACTCTGTCCGACAAGATCGAGCCATTGATATATGTCGCAATTGGTGGACTGGTACTGGTGCTTGCGCTGGGTATTTTCGTGCCGATGTGGGATGTGGCGCAGCTTGCAGGGCGATGAATACGCTCGGTTCCCATCCGGGGGCAATACTATTTCGGCTCGGCGTTATGATCATCCTGATCGCAATCATGATGGTGATATTCTTTTCCTATGTCGATGATACTGAAAGAGAGTTGGAACGCACGTCGGTGCTGCAAACCAGGAAAGTTATCGACAGCGCGCTTATGGTTGTTTTTGCAACCTACGCGACCAGGAATCGTCTGCATGAACTGAACGATCTTGATGGTGGCAATCCTTTCGTTTTTCTCAAGGAGTACCAAATGTTACCGCCCACTTATGTTGGTGAAAGTGACCGTGATTTGAGCGCAGACGAGGTATCGGGATGGTACTATCTGAGGCATCGCAGACAGGTTGCCTACCATTCCAAGTTCAATGATCTCGATCGATACTTCACAATTGTGCTGAATTACCAGGATAACGACAAGTCAGGCTCGTTCGAGCCCGCTAACGACAAGTATGAAAGCCTTCAATTCGTCGAAGTTGCGCAACAGTGAGTCGGCATCTATTCAGTGCGCTGCAAAAGTTCGGCGAACAGACAACAACAGTACCTGAGGGCGGCTAATTTGCAGGTAATCGAGCAGAATAAATTCAACTAGCCGGCATCAGCTGGCATAAAAAAACCCGCTGTAAAAAAGCGGGTTTTTTTGCTTACCAGCTGAATACTTTACTGGGCACAGATCAGCGTGGCGACGGCTGTGACTCCCAGGCCGCTATCTGCGGTGATATCACAGGTGAAGGTGTCGCCGTTGTTGGCAGCGGCTGCGCAGGCGTTCGCCGGCTGCGGATTACCAGAAGTCATACCGGCAGGGAATACGCCCGACTGGAATAGTACGTCAATATCGGTTTCCAGACAGCTATCTTCCGTAGTACCGATTGTGACACCGGTTGCAGAAGGCAGGAGAAACGCCGCATAGTTAATTGCAGCAGCCGATGACAGCTCTGCGGCTACACCTGAATTAGCAGCGGTCTGTGCGTCGGTTGACAGGTCCTCGAATTTACCCAGGGCAGTTACACCGAGAATTCCGAGCAGAACGATGACGACTACCAGTTCTACCAGTGTGAAACCTTTTTGCGTCTTATACATGTCTTATACTCCCTACCGTAGAGTAAAAATGTTGAATTATCATTTTAGTATAGATCAAGATAATCTAAGTTAAAGTAATATCGACAATCTGTTCTATAAGTAAATGATTTATAGTACGTTTATTGGGTGAAGCTATTCGAATTTTGCTTTGAAATGGTGGCCTGAATCACATGAGTGTAGTTAAAAATTATCATAATGCAGGATTTTCCCTGGTCGAGTTGATAACCGTGATTTTGCTGCTCGGAATTCTAGCTGTCGTCGCGCTGGGACGCCTTACCGACCAGAACCTGATCGCCGCCAGAGGTTTTTTTGACGATACCGTGAGCGCGGTGCGTTTCGCGCAGAAACTCGCGATCAGCACCGGTTGCGATGTGCGTGTCATCACCACCGCGAACAGTTACCAATTACGTCGATCTTCGACCTGTGTTGCCAATGATTTCACAACACCGGTGGCCAATCCGGCCAATCGGAGCAATGACTACGAGAACGTCAATATGCCCGCTGGCTTTTCACTTACCGCCGGCAGTATCACTTTTGATGCGCGCGGCAGGCGCGAAGGTACAACCTCTGATTTTACCCTTAGCGATGGTTCGACGAGCTACAGTTTTCGCGTGCACGCCAGCACCGGCCTGGTCGAGGATTTAACCTGATGCGCCGGCAATCCGCTTTCACACTGATCGAAATTATCATTACCATTGTCGTTGTTGGTATCGCCGCAACCGCTTTGTTGAGCGTGTTTGCCAGCATGGTACGCGGCAGTGTCGACCCGATGATTCAGCAACAGGCGACCACGATTGCCGAGGCCTACATGGAAGAAATCATGTTACGCGCATACGATGATCCCCAGGTCGCTGAATCGGGAGGGGCCGAGGGTGAAACCCGTCCGACCTATGACGATGTGCAGGATTATAATAGCCTCGGCACCACGCAGGTACGCGACCAGAATAACAATCCGATCGCGGCGCTCAGCGATTACCAGGTTACTGTTACTGTTAGCGGAGCTGTACTCAATACGGTTAACGCGATGCAGATCGACGTCAGTGTTAGCCACCCGGCAATCGACACTATTGTACTAAGTGCCTTCCGCACCGATTACTGATGCACCGATCTGCCTTTCAATCCGGATTCTCGCTGGTCGAACTGATTGTCGTGGTCGTGTTGCTCGGGATTCTGGCCAGTGGTGCCGGCTTGCTGATTCTGCAACCGATCGAAGCCTATGACGATCAGGTACGACGCCAGCAGCTTGTCGACCAGGGGGAGATGGCGTTGCGCCAGATCGCTCGTGACATTCGCCGCGCGTTGCCGAACAGTGTTCGTATCGCCCCGGTCGGCGCCGGATTTGCAGTGGAAATGGTAAATACTGTCGATGGTGCGCGCTATCGGGATGAAGTCGGCGGTGAATACACAACCGTTAACGATACCCTCGAGTTCGCTGCCGCCGACAACGATTTCAACCTGCTCGGGTTTTTTAATACCACCAACCCGCTAGCGGCGGGTCGGCGCCTGGTGATTTACAATACTTCGGCCGCCGGCATTTATACCGATGCGGCGTTAAACAATAATCCGGGTATCGTCACTACCGTCGGCACGACATTGGGTCTTTCCACGGTTACGCCTGCGACCGATGACCCCGAACACCGCGTCAATATGAATCCGGCATTTCAGTTTGCGCAGCAATCACCGGGCCAGCGTGTGTTCGTGATTGATGGACCCACCAGTTACATCTGCAATCCGGCCACAAACCAGATTGTGCGTTACAGCAACTACGCCTTTAGTGCAGCGCAGCCGACACCACCGGTTGGTGGCAGCAGTGGGGTGGTGATTTCACAGTTGAGTGGCTGCAATATGACCTATACCTCCGGGACTTCACAGCGCGGCGGTATCCTCACGGTTGAAATAACCATTACCGACAGTGGCGAGTCGATCAGCCTGCTGCACCAGGTGCACGTGGTGAATGTGCCATGAAGCGGGTACAGAAGGGTTTCTCATTAATCACGGCGATATTCCTGCTGGTTGTGGTTGCGGCACTGGTGGGTTACGTCACCAATATCCGCGTCGTGCAGCAAACCACCCTGTTATATGGGGTACAGGGCGCGCGTGCAACCCAGGCTGCTCGCAGTGGCATTGAATGGGGTATTTACCAGTCGATAGTCAATGGCAGTTGCGTCGGATCGACCAATTTTACCGATCCGGTGTTTTCAGGCTTTAACATCGAAGTTCAATGTGGCCAGACGACTCATATCGAGGGAATCACACCGATCGATACCTTCCAGCTAACCTCGATTGCGAGCACTGGTACTTACGGTTCGCTCAATTACGTCCAACGGCGTATCCAGGCGACAGTGTCGCAGGATCCGCCCTAGGCGCGTTTATCTGCCATTCGACCCGATGTGCAAACTTTGAAGCAGTTAACAGCGATGCCTAATTTTTATCGATAAACTCGAATTTGATTAGAAGCTCAGCTAATTTTCTTTATATATTTCAAATACTTTTAAATCAATTTTAAAGCATGATTTGAGTTGTTGAAATTTAGACACTATACTTGATTGATTAAACGCCGGGTTACTCAAAAATGCCTCTGGACAGTGAAAAGAAACCGACACTGTTGTTGGTCGACGATGATGCAATTATCGCCGACAGTCTCGAGTATGTGCTCAGTGCAGAATACAAGATAGAACGCGCCTCGGACCGGGCTACCAGCTTCAAGTTGATGGGTGATATGTCGGATTCTCCGACGCTGGCACTGGTCGACCTGGGTCTGCCTCCCAATACGCACCGTCCCGATGAAGGGCTTGCGGTGATTCGAAAGATATCCCAGATGCACCCCTCGACCCGCATCCTGGTATTATCCGGTCAGGATAACAAGAAGCACCTGTTCCAGGCCAAGGAAGACGGGGCTGTCGATTTCATCTCCAAGCCCTGCGATATCGCTGAGATAAAGGTACGTCTGAAACGACAGATCATTGCCGGGGGCGGAGCTGACGCGGGACACGACGATATTGAAGGCATCGTTGGTTCCAGTGAAGAAATCGAACTGTTGCGTATGCAAATACGCCAGTTGGCCGATTCGCCCTACCCGGTATTGATCGAAGGCGAATCAGGCAGCGGCAAGGAAGTCGCTGCGCGCAATCTGCATCGCTGTAGTTCGCGTAAACAGGAACCTTTCATGACCTTAAACTGCGCCGCTTTCAATGGCGAGTTGCTCGAGTCGCAATTGTTCGGGCACGTCAAGGGCGCTTTTACCGGCGCCACCGACACCAAGAACGGATTTTTCGCAGAAGCCGGCTCGGGGACTTTATTGCTTGATGAAGTCGCGGACCTGCCCCTGGATCTGCAGGCCAAGTTACTGCGCGTACTCGAAAATGGTGAGTATTACCGACTTGGTGAAACCCAGCCACGCCACTCTTCGGCGCGGGTTCTGGCGGCAACCAACAAGGATATATTTGCTGCCATAAAAACCAACCAGTTCCGCGAAGATTTATACCATCGTCTCAGCGTTTTGACCTTGCGCGTGCCCTCGCTAAAGGAACGCAACGGTGACAAGAATGATTTACTGTTTTACTTCATGCAGCAGGTCGCGGATGAAGTCGCAACTTTCCAGCTCGACGAGGATGCACTAAAGCTTTGGAATGATTATACTTTTCCAGGAAATGTGCGAGAATTACGCAATATAATAATAAGGCTTTCAGCGAAATATCCGGGACAGACAATAAAACCCGAGGTGCTGAAGAGGGAAATGTCAGGACTACAGCGACACAACGGCGCATCAA